>DATBCN010000155.1:0-1640 GCA_036270475.1 Candidatus Angelobacter sp.
CGCTTGGTTTGCAGCATCTCCAGTGCATCAATCAGTTTTTTCCGCGTCTCCTGCGGGCGGATCACAGCGTCAACATAGCCGTGTTCGGCGGCCACATAAGGATTGGCAAAGCGTTCGCGGAATTCTTCAACTTTTTCACCGCGGGCCTTGGCGATCACCTCAGCTTTTTCTTTCTCTGACTTGGCCGGGAGGGCCGCGCGCTCCAGTTCGCGCTTGTAGACAATATTGACTGCGCCCTCCGGCCCCATCACGGCAATCTCCGCCGTGGGCCACGCATAGTTCACGTCCGTGCGGATGTGCTTGGATGACATCACGCAGTACGCGCCGCCATAGGCTTTGCGCGTAATCACGGTGATCTTGGGCACGGTGGCTTCGGCAAAAGCGAACAGCAACTTTGCGCCATGGCGGATAATGCCGCCGTATTCCTGCTGCGTGCCGGGAAGAAATCCGGGGACATCTTCAAACGTGATCAGTGGAATGTTAAAGGCGTCACAAAAACGCACGAAACGCGCGCCTTTGACGGATGCGTTAATGTCAAGCACTCCGGCCAGAAAAGCCGGCTGATTGGCGACGATGCCGACGGACCGTCCATTCAGGCGGGAAAAACCAACGACAATATTTTTCGCGTAGTGCTCATGCACTTCAAAGAAATAACCGTCATCCACCACCCGGGAGACGACGTCCTTAATATCGTAAGGCTGATTGGATTCAGCCGGCACAACCGCGGCAAGTTCGGCGTCGGCGCGGTCAATCGGGTCAGTACATTCGCGCCGCGGGGGATCATCAAGATTATTCGAAGGCAAAAACCCGAACAGCTCACGCACCATGGAGAGACACTCGGCGTCGTCATGCGCCATAAAGTGCGCCACCCCGGAAGTTTCATTGTGTGTGGCGGCGCCGCCCAGTTGTTCCTTGGTGACTTCTTCATGGGTCACTGTCTTGATCACGTCTGGACCGGTAACGAACATGTAAGACGTGTGGTCCACCATGAAAATAAAATCGGTGATGGCGGGTGAGTAGACAGCGCCGCCGGCGCACGGGCCCATAATGGCGGAGATCTGCGGAATCACGCCGCTAGAAAGCGTGTTGCGTAAAAAAATGTCGGCATAGCCGGCCAGGGACATTACGCCTTCCTGGATGCGCGCGCCGCCGGAATCGTTCAAGCCGATCACAGGCGCGCCCACCTTCATGGCGGTATCCATGATTTTTACGATCTTGGCGGCGTTGGCCTCGGAGAGCGAACCGCCAAAGACGGTGAAATCCTGGGCAAAAACAAAAACCAGACGGCCTTCGATGCGTCCATAGCCAGTAACAAAGCCGTCGCCAAATACCTTGCTCTGCTCCATGCCAAAGTCGGTGCATTTGTGGGTGACCATCTTGTCGAATTCCTCAAAAGTATTTTCGTCAAGGAGGAATTCGATGCGCTCCCGCGCGGACATCTTGCCCTCTTTGTGCTGGCGCTCCTGGCGTTCCTTGCCGCCTCCGGCTTCAGCCAGCGAATCACGGCGCTTGAGTTCTGCAAGCTTTTGTTCTTGGTCCATGGAAGAGAATTATAGGGGAAGTAAAAATTTGCGACACGTACCAAGGCAGGCCCAAGTGAGGACAATGGAGAGCACAGCAAAAACGCAGCCCCCAATTAA
>DATBCN010000156.1:0-2514 GCA_036270475.1 Candidatus Angelobacter sp.
TGGTCGGGCGAAAGTGGCTGAGTCATGGCGCGGATAAGTATAAATCAGACGGACATCCTCAGCATCAGGACGCGATCTTGATGCCAGGACATCTCTGCTGAATCTTTTGAATCAGTTCTTCCAGTGAAATGGGCAGTACGCTGGCAGGAATACTGACTGCCGTGCCAACCAGCCGTACATTCATTTTCAATATTTTCCCCTTGATGCCGGACTGCCGGTTCAGGAATGAATCCACATCTTTCATCTCGATGGATAGGGACCGCTGGTTCTTGATCGTCGTAATGTGCATGCCTGCGATTTCGTCCCAGCGCAAGAAACCGGCGGACAGTGCCGAAGCATTCTCGAAGATTCCAGAAGAATTAAGAATTAATGCGGGCGTGCGGCGGATGAGCCGCCAAGCGGCATACAGCGCGCAAAGACCGAAGAACACCATGCCCGCGATTCCCGCCAGGCGCACCTCAAGCTCCGTGGATTGAAGAAGGAAAAACCCGAGCACAACAAAGAGAGCGCCTCCGGATCCCAACAAGAACAATTTAGTGCGGCTGGGATAAATGACGGTGGCGTCTGGGGTCATCAATTGCGTGTAGCTGGCAAATTGCGGAGAGGCCATGGCGGAGAAATCTTAGCCGCAAATGAAGGTGAATGCCACGAATTTGTGCTGGACTCCGACTCCCGTCCGGCGTGGCCAGTTGTCGGCCCCGGAACATCGAGCTCGACTAGCTCAGGGTTGGGATCGAAGAAAAAACTACTCCTCCACCTCTACCAGCTCGCCGCGTTCCGCCTTGTAATGGGCGATAATTTTTTCCTGGAACACTGCGGGCACAAAATCATAGTGCCCCATTTCCATATTGAAGCTGCCGCGGCCCTGGGTCATCGATGTCAAATCAGCGCCGTAAGTCAGCATCTCTGCCATGGGGCATTCGGCTTTCACAATAGTCTTGCCGGCTTTGTTGTCCATGCCCTGGATGCGTCCGCGGCGCGAATTCAGGTCGCCCATGATGCTGCCGGCAAATTCGTCAGGGATGGTGATCTCCACCTTCATGATCGGCTCCAGCAGTGTGGGCTTGGCCTGTTCCATGGCTTTTTTGAAGGCGATGCGGCCCGCCGTCTTGAATGACATTTCGTTGGAATCCACGTCGTGGTAGCTGCCGTCATAGAGAATCACGCGGAAATCCACCACGGGATACCCGGCCAGATAACCGCGCGCGGCGGCTTCCACAATGCCTTTTTCCACTGCTGGAATATAGTTGCGGGGGATTGCGCCGCCGAAAATGTCATTCACAAATTCAAAGGTCTTGCCGCGCTCCAAGGGCTCCATCCTGATTTTGCAATCACCATACTGGCCGTGGCCGCCGCTCTGCTTTTTGTGGCGTCCCTGTACGTCAGCCTTGCCGCGGATGGTTTCACGATACGGGACCTTGGGCGCTTTCAACACCACTTCAGTGTGATAGCGCCGCTTGAGCTTTGACACCATCACTTCAATATGCTGCTGTCCTGTCCCGGCGATGAGGAACTCTTTTGTCTGCTCGTCGCGGAAGAACCGCACCATGGGATCTTCTTCCATGAGTTTGTGCAGTCCGTTGGAGAGCTTGTCTTCATCGTTGCGCGACTTGGGTTCGATAGCGAAGGTGATGGCCGGTTCCGGCAGCGTGACCCCGGCAAAGCGGATGGGATTGGTTTTGTCGCCCATGGTGTCACCGGTAAGCGTGTCACGCAGCTTGGCCACGGCGCCAATGTCGCCTGCGTGCAGTTCAGGCACCGCAACCAGGTTCTTGCCCTGAGGAATGGAGAGATGGGCCAGCTTTTCTGACGTGCTGCGGGTAAAGTTCTGCAGCGTAGCGTCATTTTTCACCACGCCCGAAAACACTTTGAAGAAAGTAATGCGGCCGGCGAAGGGGTCGTTGGCTGTCTTGAAGACATAGAGCGAGGTCGGGGCCTTATCGCTCACCTCAAGATCGATTCCGTGGCTGTCGCCGGAAGAGGTGGCCTCATCGGCATGCACCGCGGCGTGTTCCGCGGCCGTGGGGAAATAGTCCACGACAAAATCCAGCAGATGGTCCGTGCCAATGTTGCCCAGACCGGAAGCGAAGAGCACGGGGAAAATGCGGTCTTCCTTGATGGCTTCATGCAGGGCGGGAATCAGGTGCTCTTCTGAAATCGTCCCTTTATCAAAGAACTCTTCCATCAGCTCGTCTTTGCCCTCGGCAACAATCTCCACCAGCCTTTCATGGGCTTCCTTGGCTGCGGCCTCAAGCTCGGCGGGAATCGGGCCTTCCTTGCCTTTGCCGCTGCCGCCCATCTCATAGGTGTAGGCCTTCATGGTGACCAGATCCACCACGCCCTTCAGGTTCTTTTCACTGCCAATGGGGACCTGCACCGGGACCACCAGGCGGCCAAAAGCGCTGATGAGGCTTTCCAGCGCGGTTTCCCAGTTGGCGCGTTCACGGTCCATGCGGCTTACGCAGATCACGCGCGGCAGGTTGATCTCGTCAGCGTATTGCCAGACCTTTTCCG
>DATBCN010000157.1:0-7396 GCA_036270475.1 Candidatus Angelobacter sp.
CATTTTTGTCTCTCTCCTTGGAGAATGGGGATTATCGGCACTTTCTTTTCTCTGTGCCTTTTAGTGCAAGATTTTCTTAGAAAAACACTAGAGCTTTTGCCTTGCCTTTACAAAACAGCAAGGCTGTTACCAAACAGCAGCCTCAAAGTGTTCTTTCGTCATGGGTTTTATCTTCAGGACGTATTTAACCAGAGCAGACAATTAAACAAAATAAAAATGCTAATTTTATAACTTAAAAACAAAAATAACCGCATTTACGTTTAATAAAGATGTAATTCTTGCGGCATCGGCTATACCCTGGATCGCCGACGAGTCGCGGGTTTTTGTAGCCGTGCGGCCCACCGCAACATGGTCCAACACTCCCACAAATTCCATGTTTTGTATTCCACATATGGTTTTCCATGGCATCGTGGGATGAACGGCTTAGAGTTCTGGTCCTTTTTAGGAAATAGGCCACTGTAAGTTGGAAATTGGCCAAGTGCATCGATCTCCAAAAAGTGGGGATGAATCGGCTTTTATGGCGTAAGCCACTGCTTCCAGGAGACCACGCCCATCTCCGGCTTGGGCTTGCCCTCCAGCATTGCCAGAAACTCCAGAAGATGGCCGTCAGGGTCGTGGAAATAAAGAGATGCAGCCGGCATCCATGCCAGCACCACTGGCTCGTCGGTTGGATGGCAGTCAAAATCGAGCGGAATGATGCCTGCGCTGCGCAGTTCCTTCGCGGCCTGAAGCAAATCATCCAGACTCACGCGGAAGGCAAGATGCAAACTCTGCCGCAAAGGCAATGCTCCCACCTCTCATAATCCCAGCATCGATGTCCCATGCCCGCCAATCCAGTAAAACGCCACCCTTTGCTCAGGGACAAACTGTGCCAGCTCCAACCCCAGTGCTTTGCCATAGAAAGACATGGCGCGGGGCAAGTTGCTTACCGTCAAATGGCCTTCAAACAGAGCGTGGATGGGAAGCATCGGCATTCTCCATTTTCGGTCTCAGAGTAATCGGCGGGCCAACGGCCTTGGATCCCAAGCTCTCAAGCAGCTTAATTGAAGCCTTGTTCACAACAAGGTATTATTTCATTAGACATGGCCACTGGCGTTTCAGCTCAATTACCGCACGCGTTCCAAACCGACGATCCCAGCTTGCAGCCCATTGCTGCCAAGGTGTTTGCGCGTGAGCGCCTCAGTTTTGAAGACGCGGTTACGCTTTACCGCTCGGCGGATATTCTGGCCATTGGCTGGCTGGCCAACCATGTTCGGGAGCGGCTGCACGGCAACGTGGCTTATTTCAACGTGAACCGCCATATCAATCCCACCAATGTTTGTGTTGCCGCCTGCCGTCTCTGCGCTTTTGGACGCAAAAAAGACGCGCCCGGCGCCTATACCATGGCTCTGGAAGAGGCATTCCATACCGCGGCCTCAGGCTATTCAGAAGCGATCACGGAATTTCATATCGTCGGGGGCCTGCATCCTGATCTGCCGTTCCAGTATTACCTGGATCTGATTTCAGGATTGAAGGCGCGTTTCCCCCAGGTGCATCTCAAGGCGCTGACCATGGTTGAGATTGCTTTTCTCGCCAAACGCGCCAAGCTCTCAATTGAGGAGACGCTGCGCCAGCTCAAAACCGCCGGTCTGGATTCTTTGCCGGGCGGCGGCGCTGAAATTTTCAACGAGCGTGTGCGCCGCGTAATTTGCGACCACAAGATTGACGGCGACCAGTGGCTTGACACCGCGCGCACCGCGCATCGCATCGGCCTGAAATCCAATGCAACCATGCTTTACGGCCACGTTGAAAATGAAGAAGACCGTGCCGACCATCTCATCCGCCTGCGCACCCTGCAGGACGAAACTCACGGCTTCCAGACGTTTATTCCTCTGGCCTTCCATCCGGCCAATACGCCACTGAGTCATCTGTTTGTGACCACGGGAATGCTCGACATAAAGCAGATCGCCATCAGCCGGTTGGTCTTGGATAATTTCCCCCACATCAAGGCTTACTGGCAGATGCTCTCGCCCAAGATAGCGCAGATTTCCCTGCGCTTCGGCGCTGATGACATCGACGGTACCGTGATCGAAGAGAAGATATATCACGATGCCGGTGCAACCACCCCGCAGGGAATGGTCCGCAGCCAGCTAGAACGCCTGATCCGTGAAGCCGGTCGCGAACCCGTGGAACGCGATACCATGTATCGGCCGGTGACGAGGACGGAAACATCGTTTACGATTTCTGTATAGAATCTCAGCCGCGAATTTCGCGAATCAACACGAATTAAGGATTTGTGTGTTTCGCGTTAATTCGCGGCTAAAGAACATCCGATCTGCGGAAACCTCGGCGAAATCACTCCCCGAATACCCTCTTAAATATCTTCCCCACATTCCTCAACTGCCGCTCGATGGAAAACGCCTGCTCAATCTGCTTTGCTGGCACGCGCGAAGTAATCTCCTGATCGTGCATCACCAGTTCACGGAAGTTCAGATCTTCTTTCCATGCGCGCATGGCGTGCTTCTGCACCAGACGGTACGCATCTTCCCGCGCCATGCCATGCTCGGAGAGATCCAGCAGCAATTGTCCGCTGAAGACCAGGCCGCCGGTGGATTCAAGATTCTTCAGCATCCGGTTCGGATAAACCATCAGCGTGTCGATCAGGTGAATGGTTTTGGTCAGCAGATAATCCACCAGGATGGTTGAATCCGGCAGGACCACGCGCTCCGCCGAGGAATGCGAAATGTCGCGCTCATGCCACAGCGCCACGTTTTCAAATGCCACCTGGGTATTGGCCCGGACCACGCGCGCCAGCCCGCTGATCTGCTCGCAGGCAATGGGGTTGCGTTTGTGCGGCATGGCGGAAGAGCCTTTCTGCTTCTCGCTGAAATATTCTTCGGCCTCGCGGACCTCGGTGCGCTGCAAATGCCGTATCTCCGTGGCGATCTTGTCCAAAGTGGAAGCGATAGTCGCCAGCGTGGCCACGAAGTAAGCATGGCGGTCGCGCTGGATCACCTGCGTCGAGATCGGCGCAGCGTCCAGCCCCAGCCGCGCGCAAATTTTTTCTTCAAATTCCGGTTCCAGATGCGCGAAAGTTCCCACCGCGCCTGAAAGCTTGCCTACACGCATCTCTTCGGCGGCGCGCCGGAAGCGCTCAATGTTGCGGACCGTTTCCGCGTACCAGTTGGCCAGCTTCAGGCCAAATGTGGTTGGCTCTGCGTGGATGCCGTGTGTCCGGCCAATCGTGGGCGTATGTTCAAACTCATGCGCGCGGCGAGCCAGCACTACCTTAAGCTGCTCCAGGTCCTCCGCGATGATCCGTGATGCTTCCTTGATCTGCAGCGCCTGGGCCGTATCCACCACGTCATTCGATGTAAGCCCATAGTGCAGCCAGCGTGCCTCCGCGCCCACTTTTTCCGCTACAGCCGTGGTAAAGGCAATCACGTCATGCTTCACTTCGGCCTCAATCTCATGAATGCGCTTCAGGTCAAAGTCGCCGCGCTCGGCAATGGCCCGGGCGGCGTTCTCCGGGACAATGCCTGCTTCGGCCAGCGTAAGGCTGGCTGCGGACTCTACTTTTAGCCAGCAGCGGAATTTGTTTTCCTCACTCCAGATCCGGCCCATTTCCGGGCGGGTATACCGTGGGATCAAGGATTCTCCTTAACAATCTCTTGGCGTGTAGCCATCCTAATCATAGACGATAGCCGGATGCCGGGAAACGGAGGTACTCTTGCCAGGCCATTGTGCGGATCGGGGGCAAGATACATGCACGGTCAGTCCGTCGGGCGAAACTGGACGGGTCAAGGCCCAGAAATCCAGGGCCATCAACGAGAGCAGTCCCAAAGTGAAATGATGCCCTCCAGGCTAAATTCGTGTTCCATCAGGCCGATATTTACAATCAAAGCTTTATCGGGCTGAAGCCCCACGGGGCGGGCCGTTGCCCGGTCCAGAGGGAGGCCCGAATCTGGCAGATATTTGCGATTATGTCGCGGAGCGATATAAAATGTCGAAAGGAAAAAGTGTGCGTCCTTTAAGTGAGCCGGAGTATCTGGCGCTGGGCGAGTTCCGTTATCAGTTGCGCCGGTTTCTCCGCCATATGGAGGAAGCCAGCCGCTTGCTGGGCGCCAATCCTCAGCAGTATCAGTTGGTCCTGGCGATCAAGGGGCTGCCAAAAGACGCGGTGCCCACCATCAGCCAGTTAGCGGAAAGAATGCAACTGAACCATAACAGCATGGTGGAATTGGTGGACCGATGCGAGGAAAACAGCCTACTTCGGCGCACCCGTTCCGTCAATGACCGGAGACAGGTAACACTCTCCATCGCGCCGGAGGGCGAGGCGTTGCTGCGCAAGCTTGGTGTGGCTGCGCGGCAGGAGTTGCGCGATTCCGGCCCGATTTTGGTGGGCGCCATTCAGCGCTTGATTGGCGAGAACCATTCCGGCATGGAGCGTCCGGCAACACCGAGGGCGCGCACAGGAGGGACAAAGAAAGCAGGGCCATGAGCCAAACAACCACGGGAAGCCCGTCCACAGCCGCACCCAACCTTATAGCTCCAGCCGAGACTCTCAGAGATTTCACTACAACGTGGCGTGTATTGCCGATTTCAGGACTCGCCCTGATCATCGGCGTGGTGTCGGCTTATGTCGCTGTTGTCCTGCTTAAACTCATCGGGTTCTTTACCAATCTATTTTTCTATCAGCGTTTCAGCACGCAATTTATCTCTCCCGCCGCGCATCATCTCGGTTACTGGGTGATCGTGGTGCCTGTAATCGGCGGGGTGATTGTTGGCTTGATGGCCCGCTACGGTTCGGAGAAAATCCGTGGTCACGGAATGCCGGAAGCCGTCGAGGCCATCCTGATTCACGGCGCTAAGGTGCAGCCGCGCGTGGCGGTGCTCAAGCCTCTTTCCGCTGCCATCTCCATCGGTTCCGGCGGGCCTTTTGGCGCTGAAGGCCCCATCATCATGACGGGTGGCGCATTCGGCTCGCTCATTGCCCAGTTTTTCCACCTGACCAACGCGGAGCGCAAGATCCTGCTGGTTGCCGGAGCTGCCGCGGGCATGTCTGCGGTTTTTGCCACGCCTTTTGCCGCGGTGATGCTGGCGGTGGAACTCCTGCTTTTCGAATGGAAGCCGCGCAGTTTTATCCCGGTGGTCTTCGCCTGCGTGGCCGCGGAGGCTGCACGGTTGCATCTGCTTGGCGCGGGGCCGATTTTTACCGTTCCGCCGCACGATGTTAGTTACAGCCCGCTCATTATGCTCAGTTGTCTCCTGGTGGGCATTTCCGCCGGAGTGCTCGCCGCGGTCCTTAGCCGTTTTCTTTATGGCGCGGAAGACGCCTTCGAGCACCTCAGGAAAATCCATTGGATGTGGTGGCCGGCGCTGGGCGGCTTGGTCATCGGCGTCGGCGGCGTGATTTATCCTCGCGCGCTCGGCGTTGGTTATGACGTGATTGCGGACCTGCTGCGCGGCGAAGTCACGCTTAAGCTGATTGTTGGCGTGCTCCTGGTGAAGTCGGTAATCTGGGCGATTTCGCTGGGATCGGGAACTTCCGGCGGCATGGTGGCCCCGCTGTTGATGATTGGCGGCGCGCTGGGTGCTCTGGGATCGTTGGTCCTTCCAAGTCAGGGACCAGGCTTCTGGCCGCTCATCGGCATGGGAGCGGTCCTGGCCGGCGCGCTGGGCACGCCGCTTACCGGTGTGCTCTTTGCCTTTGAACTCACCAGTGATTATCACTCCATTTTTCCCTTGCTCATCGCGTGCATGGGCGCGCATGCCTTTACGTCCATCACGCTGCGGCGTTCGATCCTCACCGAGCGGCTGAGCCGCCGCGGCTATCATCTCTCCCGCGAATATGTCGTCGATCCCCTGGAATCGCTGTCAGTGGAAGACGTGATGCGGACCAACATTACCGCATTGCCGGCCGAGGCCACGCTGGTTGAGCTGCGGGGCGCTCTTGCCCGCAATGACAATCCGCGCGGCCAGCGCATATATCCGGTCATTGACGCCAACCAGCGCGTTCTCGGCGTATTGACGCGCCACGATATTCAAGACACCGTAGGCAAACTACGCGACGGCCAGCATGAAAATGTCCGGCTTTCGGATATGTTGGCGGATCCGCCTGTGGTGGCCTATCCCAACGAGCCTTTGCGCCAGGTTGTGAACCGCATGGTAACCACAGGACTCACGCGTTTTCCTGTGGTGCGGCAAAACAATGGACAGGAACTGGTTGGACTGGTTGGTTTGCAGGACCTGCTGAAAGCCCGCGAGATTTCCGTAGCGGAAGAACACCACCGTGAACGTGTGTTGCGGCTGCGTGTTCCACCTTCACTGCGCTGGCGCAGACGCCAGCGGAACAAATCCGGAAACCAGGCAGATGGGCCAGAAGATTTGGGAGAGACCGGAACCAAAGACCCCTAGACCTTTTTATGCTTGTTTCGTAAACTGCGGGCCATCATGAAAAAAAACCTGCGGGACACGCGCGTACGCTCCGTGGAATGGAGAGACCTCACGCAACTCAGCAAAGCCGAGGTACTCAAGGAACTGCTGTTGTCCCTGCCATGGCTGGCAGTTTCACTTTGGGCGGCGCAAGCGCGCCTGTATTTTCTGGCGCTGCCGGCTTCATTCATGTTTTTTCTGGTGGGACTGCGGCAGGTCCACAACGCTTATCACTATGCCTTGGGCCTTTCCCGCAGGGGCAGTGACTGGGTCATGTTTGCGCTCAGCGCGCTGATGCTGGGTTCCATGCATGCCGTGCAACTCAATCACCTGGAGCACCACAAGCACTGTCTTGCGGAAGATGACATTGAAGGCGCAAGCGCGCGGCTGCCCGCTTGGAAGGCGGTCTTGGTGGGGCCGTTATTTCCAGTGCGGCTGCACCTCAATGCCTGGAAAAAGCTGCGCGGCGCCGGCTCTCGCTGGATGGCGGTTGAACTTGGAGTAACCGCGGGGATCATAGCCCTGGCAATCTCGGTTCCCATCACAGCCCTGCGTTATCACGTTCTGGCGATGGCGGCCGGGCAGTGCCTCACCTCATTTTTTGCGGTCTGGACTGTTCACCATGACTGTGATCAGCCCGGCCCTTTTGCGCGGACACTGCGAGGACTGCTGAAGAACGGTGCTACCTACAACATGTTTTTTCACGTGGAGCACCATCTTTTCCCGGCGGTGCCAACCTGTCATCTGCCCAAGCTGGCAAAGCGGCTGGACCAGACTGCGCCTGAATTCACGCAGCTTCGGGTGTTTTGATTTCTTCGTGTCTTCTTATGGCAGTGAGACGCCCAGAAGCTTGGCCATCTCCTCATACTTAAAGCCCTCTTCCGGGGTATAGGGCTGCACCCATGCGCCATCGATCACGAACTGTGGGACGGCGCGTTTGCCGGTCTGGCGAAACACTTCTTCCGCCGCTGCCGGTGTCTCA
>DATBCN010000158.1:0-6141 GCA_036270475.1 Candidatus Angelobacter sp.
CTATGTAGAGAAAATTGCCCAAAATCGCCGGAAATTGCCAAAATTTGAAAACCAAAAACTCTAAAGCACGCGATTGGGGAGCACGATTGGACGCAGTTTGGCCCTGATTCAAGACAAAAGCAGCAAAAGCAGGGAGAAATAACAAAGTTTTTGCCCGCTGATTTATGCAGATTGAACGTTATGCAGATTGAACGCGGATAGGAACAAAAAGGGCCGCCAAGGCGGCGAGAAAGAGCGAGTTCTTTGACAAATCGGCGTCGCGAAATAGTCGCACAATAGCGAAATAGTCGCGGAATAAGGGCTGAGACTGGCTGCGGGAAGAAGCCAGTCCCTCGCGAATCGGCAACAATCGAGCAAGGATGAAGGGCGGAATGGCGACGAAAAAGGGAGAAAACTACCCTGTCCGGCGGCAAAATCGCGCACTGAATCCCTGGCACCTCCCACTTCAATGAAGGCGCTATTCGTGCGCCATTTCGCGGAGTCACCCTCCTGCTGTTAACCTTGAAATGTGATGAAAAAACTGTTTTCCGTTCTATTTGTATTTGCTTTTATCGCTTCCGCCTTCGCGGAAGGCACGCGGCTATGGAAAGAAACCGGCTATGAGGAATTTCAGCGCGGCACCACGCGCGGCGTAGCCATCCGCAGCACCGGCCAAATTGAGCTGGCGCCGGCGTTCAAGGCGATTTACACCAGCCCCTCGACTTTTATCTGGAGCATTGCCGCTGATAAAGACGGCGTAGTGTACGCCGCCACGGGCGCACCGGCACGGGTCTATCGCATCACGCCGGACGGCAAATCCGCCACAATCTTTGAGCCCAAGGAGTTGCAGGTGCAGTCCATCGCTCTGGGCCAGGATGGCGCCGTTTACGCGGCCACATCGCCGGATGGCAAGGTGTATCGCATCACGCGCAAAGCGGGCGGCGCGGCGAATGCGCCTGAGTTCACGGCAGAAACATTCTTCGATCCCAAAACCAAATACATCTGGGACATGGCGTTTGATGCGCAAGGCCGCCTCTACATCGCCACCGGAGACAACGGCGAAATTTATCGCGTGGACAAGAATGGTCAGGGCGCGGTCTTCTTCAAATCAGATGAAGCGCACATGCGCGTGCTGGCATTTGGTCCCAAAGGAAATCTGATTGCAGGCTCGGATGGAAGCGGGCTGGTCTATCGCATCTCTCCGGCAGGCGAGGGGTTTGTGCTGTATAGCGCGCCCAAAAAAGAAATCACCGCGCTGGCGGTGGATGCCGCGGGAAACATCTATGCCTCCGGCACAGGTGAGAAGCGCGCGCAGTCCAGCATTACCAGTGCGCCCGCATCGCCGCCCGCGACGCAGCCGGGTGCGCCTCCCGCGGCAGCGCCTTTTGCCGGCAATGTGAGCCTGGCTGGCTCTGACGTTTACAGCATTGCGCCAGACGGTTCTCCGAGAAAAATCTGGTCATCGCGCGAAGACATTGTTTACGCGCTGGCGTTTGACGCTGCCGGACGGTTGATCGCGGGCACGGGAAACAAAGGACGCATCTATGCCATTGAGAAGAACGGCGACTTCACTGATCTGCTGAAGGCCAGCGCCAACCAGGTAAGCGCGTTCAGCAAAGCGCCAGGAGGCGGGCTGTATTGCTCCAGCAGCAATCTGGGAAAAATTTTTTTGATGAGCAACGGCACGGAGCCCGAGGGCACGTTTGAAAGCGACGTGAAAGACGCGCAGATATTCTCCCGCTGGGGACGGACCGAGGTCCGCGGACGCGGCAACTTTGAGCTGTTCGCCCGCAGCGGCAACGTGGACAATCCTGACCGCAACTGGAGCCCATGGACGCGGATTGATCTGGCAAAAGACGCGCGCACTGACGTCCCTCCAGCGCGCTTTATTCAGTGGCGCGCGGTGCTCAAACCGGCAAATCCATCCACGCTGATCGATGAAGTCGCGATTAACTATCTCTCGAAAAATGTGGCGCCGGTGGTGGACGATGTGGCAGTGCAGGTAGGGGCGCGCTTCCAGCCGCAGCCGCATATCTCCGGTCCGGAGACAGTAACGGTCAATCTGGGGCCGCCGCCGCAGCAATTCGGCAATAGCCGCGCAGAAACATCGCCAACCGCCAACAAAGACCGCGGATTTATCGCCGTGCGCTGGGGCGCGCATGACGACAATGACGACAATCTGGTGTATTCGGTTTACTATCGCGGCGACAATGAACACGAATGGAAGCTGCTGAAATCCGGTTTGACTGACAAGTTCTATTCGTTTGAATCCGGGCTGCTGCCCGATGGCGGTTATACCGTGAAGGTGGTGGCCAGCGACGCGCCGTCGCACAGCCCGGAAGATGTTCTATCGGATGAAAAGGCCAGCCAGCGTTTTGAAGTGGACAACACCGCGCCCCGCATTGAAAATCTGGCCGCGCGCGTGGAAGGCCAGGGTTTACATGTAACATTCCATGCCGCTGACGACGCCTCACCGATCAAGCGGGCTGAGTATTCCGTCGACGCCGGGGATTGGCAATACGTGGAGCCCGTAGGCGCGCTGACGGACGCCAAAATAGAGAATTATGACTTCACCATTCTGCTGAGCAACGCTCCGCCGGCACAGGAAGAGCCTGCCGAGCAGAAGCGCAAAAAAGGCAAGCAGCCTGCTCCTGTGGCAGCGCCTGCGCCGGCAGCGGAACACGTTGTAGTGGTGCGGATCTATGATCGCGCGGAGAATGCGGCAACGGCGAAGTACGTGACCAAGTAGTGCTTTTTTCTGCAATCCCGAGCGCAGCGAGGGAACCCTGCCACTACCACGCTCATTAGGTGGTGCTACTCGCTTTTGCTCGGGATTAACAAAGGGAGACGATCTGATGAGACGCTTGGCCTCGCCTCTTTTTTCTTTATTGTTTGTCTTTTGCCTGGCTGCATTCCTGCCCGCCTCTGCCCAGCAGGCGGCTCCTTCTCCTTCCGCAAATGCAAATTCCGCCCGTCTGGCGCGCATTATCGACAAGTACTGGCACTACTCACTGACCGGTACTTTTTATTCGCGATATTTGGCCGGTGGGACAGTCGATCTGCCCGACATCTCAGAGGAGAAGGCGAACGCCGACGCCCAGTTTGACCGGCACATTCTGGCCGAGTTGCGTACTGTGAATGAGCGCCGTCTCTCCCATGATGATTTCCTGACGTTACAGGTTTTGCGCTGGCAGGTGGAGATCGATATCGAATTTGCGAAATACCATTGGTTTGACTTTGAGATCACGCCGCACGCTTCGCCGTTTCCTGTGGTGCAAGCCATGTTCGAGCGGCAGCAATTCCGCGATCCGGCTGACCTGGACCGCTATTTCAAGTTGCTTGAGCAACTGAAAGTCTTCATCGTACAGACCCGGCAATTGGCGGAGGGCCAGGCGGCGCGTGGTATCGTGCTGCCGAAGGCCGGCATCGCCGGCGCTCAGGCATTCCTTTCTTCATACATAAAGGATCCGGAGAAGAGCGCGTTTTTTGTCGTGCCGGAGCGGCTGGCCGCCATTGACCCGGCTGTGGCAGATCCATTCCGCGAAAAAGTTCATGCTGTAATCAAATCGGAGATCAATCCTGCGCTGCAGTCGCTGGTGGACTACGTCGGTGGCGACTACGCAAAGAAAGCTCCGGAGAAAGTTGGGCTCGGCCAGTATCCGGGTGGGCGGGAATTCTATCGCTTTCTGATCCATGCATACACCACTCTGGATATGTCTCCCGAAGAGATCCATCAACTCGGTCTTCAAGCCGTACAGCATGATGAAGAGCAGATGACGATTCTGCGAAAGAAAATGGGATACTCCGGCACGGCCAGGCAATTCCGCGAGTTTCTGCTGACCAATCCGCGTTTCATTGCAAAATCGCCGGAAGAAGTTCGCGACCGCCTCATGTCTTATGTGAAGCGCATTGAACCAAAGATCGGCATGTACTTTCTGCACGTGCCCAAAGCTGGTTACACAATAGAGCGGCTTCCGCCAGCGCTGGAGTCAGCTTACACGTTTGGGATGTATGTTGAACCGCCGCCAGGCAAGACAGTCGGCATTTACTTCTTCAATGGCTCGCAGTTAAATGCCCGGCCAATGTTCAAAGCGGGCCCGCTCATCCTGCATGAACTTATTCCGGGCCACCATTTTCAGTTGAATCTTGCCGCGGAAAATCATGCCTTGCCGGCGTTTCGGCGGTACGCTCCATTCCCGGCCTATACCGAAGGCTGGGCTGATTATTGTTCGCAACTGGGTTCTGAGATGGGCGCCTATGTGGACGACTATGATCGCTACGGGCTGCTGGCGCAGAATCTGCATCAATCCGTGCGCCTGGTGGTTGATACCGGATTCCATTCTCTGGGCTGGAGCTTGGAGCAGGCTGCAAACTACATGCGCGAGCATGAAATCGAATCAGACGTTCAAATCCAGACCGAAGTATCACGGTACTCTATGGAAGTTCCCGCGCAGGCGCTGGCATATAAGCTGGGCAGCAACGAGATTTTGCGCTTGCGAGCAAGAGCGAAAAAAGAGCTGGGAAAGAAGTTCAATATTCCGGATTTTCACGAGTGTGTCCTGGGCAGTGGTCCCATGCCGCTGGAAGTGCTGGACCAGCATGTCGAATGGTGTATCAAAGAGGCTAAAAAACGTTCTGCAACTCAATAGCCCTCCCACGGCAGCACAAACGGCGTCTACGGCTCCGGTTCTCTGAGGCCCGAACGCGTATAGAAATCTACCTAATCAGCCAACCTGCTACTCAGTTCAGCTCTCCTAATCCAGCAGCAACTCACCTTCCCTTGGTGGAGAGATTTAATGAACAAATCTGCCTTTGGCCGAGTAGCGCTCTTTCTTGGCGCGGTCTTGACTGCATTTCTTGCCGGCTGTGGCGGGCTAAGCACCCGCTTGACGCCCGATCCCAGTCCTGCGCCGTCTCTGGCGGCTCATGGAACTTTTGTCTTCGTAACCGGAAATGAATCCGGCAATGAGCCGACCGATGGCTACCGTTTAAATCCGGATGGCACGCTGACAGCGGTACCCGGCTCGCCTTTTCCGATCGCGGGCACGCTTGCCGCCAGTGGCAGGTTTCTGCTGTCCGCAAGCCAGAACAGCCTAACTTCTTACCGAGTTGATCCCGCAACCGGTGTGCCCAGACAAGCCGCAAGCGTCGCAGCCCTTTCATTTCCGGACGCCATCGGGGCCGATGCCAGAGCTGTATATGTCGCTGGAACGACCCGGACCTTTGACACCGTCGTCGCCGGTTTCAGCGTTGCCGATTCAGGAGAATTGACTCCCCTGCCGGGCTCGCCTTACATGTTCCAGCCGGCATGCGACATCAACATAGATTGCCCTCTTCCTCTTTTCTCTAACTTGGCCCTGAATAGCAGCTTCCTGGCTTTAGGCGTTATAGGATTTCACGGTGCAGGCGGCATTACCATCTATCCCCGGGACAACAATGACGCTCTGGGCCAGCCTCAGGGAGCAGGTGTAGAAGAGCAAGGTGCGGTCGCTCTGCAGCCTCCTTCGGGAAATGTAGCTTTTTCCAATGACTTCAGCGCGGGATTCGTCGACTCATATCTACTTGATCCCAGCGGAAAGCCCACGCAACAGGCGTTCCTGACTACCAGCTTTCGCGTCATGGATGAAAGGATCGATGTCACGGGAAAATTCCTGCTGGTGCTGGACAGCCTGGGAGCAGTCCACGTGTTCAAAATCGACTCTGCGACCGCCGGCTTGAGCGAGATTGGCGTATCGGATCCAGCCGGCGATGGCGCAACCCTGATCGCGATGGATCCCAGCGGACGCTTTGTGATTGTGGCCCAGGCCAGCAATCAGGCGACCCCCGCGCCTCCGGATCAGATCACCGTCTATAGCTTTGATCCGGCCAGTGCGGCGATGAAGAAGCTGCAGTCTTACCCGGTCGGAAAGTTGCCGTCCAGCATTGCCATCGTTGCTGAATGAGCTGACACCGAACGGTAACTACCTGCGGCGATCCCTGCCTTGCTGAAGAACGGTTTTGACCGTTCCCCAGATGAACGGGAGTTTTTTGATCTGGGAAATATTTTCTATCACATAATCCGGCTCTTCTTCCGGGCCGGCGGGCATCTGTGCTTTGAACTCGCCGTGCAGCAGGCGGACGGTGGGCATGCCCAGTTCCCTGCCCGCACGGATTTCGCGCGCG
>DATBCN010000159.1:0-1744 GCA_036270475.1 Candidatus Angelobacter sp.
GACTCCGCGATGGTTGTTGCCTTACCCAGATGAACCATGGAAACGGCATACGCAGTGGCGCTGGAAGCTAAGGACGTTCCGACTAAGTAAATGATGGTGCCAACAACTACGCTGACGACGATACGAACGAACAACGCCTGCAAAAATTGGGCATTCATGTCTTCTGGCTGCTGCGGCATCACCATGGGCCCAAAAATTTTCAACTGCACCAGCAGGGCCATCAACTTAAGCGCTGGAGTGATGATGGCGATTCCAGCAAACAAGACAAAATTATTCCGGTAGAGATAAAACGTCCGGTCAAGCACCTGGGAAGTGCTCATCGGTCGCAAAGCCAGTTCCATAAAACGCGTTTCTCCGTTGGATTGAGGGCTGATAGTAGCACAGAATATTTCATGGTGTAGCGGTCAGGAGACATAAGGATGGCATGCGCAGCTTTTTCTGCTCCGCCGCCTTTCTGTTAGGATTACCAGCTTCATTAAGCAGTGTTGTGAACAAGGGGTGTACTCATGAAAATGCCCGCCATTTTTCCCGCCAGCTTGCTCCTGGTTGCCGCGGCGGCAGCGCAGGACCAGCAGAACCTGAAAGTCCCCATCGTGGACCGTTACCTGCGCTGTGGCGCTCTGGTGCAACCGGAGAGCGGCAAGGTGCAGCGCAACGTGCTGATTACCATTCAGGGTGAGCGCATTCGGCAAGTCCAGGAAAATGCCGCCGCTCCTGCCGGTGGACAGGTAATCGATCTCTCTGACCATACCTGTCTCCCGGGCCTGATTGATACGCATACACATGTTCTGTTGCAGGGCGACATTACCGCCGCCGATTATGACGAACAGCTTTTGAAGCAATCCAATGCCTACCGGGCCATTCTGGGCACCAGGTCAGTGCGGCGCGCGCTCGACTATGGCTTCACCACCATTCGTGATCTGGAAACAGAAGGCGCAGGCTATGCCGATGTTGATCTGAAGAAGGCCATCAACAACGGGATTATTCCCGGCCCCCGCATGAAGGTGGCCACCCGCGCCATGGACGTTACCGGCGCTTATCCGCTGACTGGCTATTCTCCAGACGTTCCGGTGCCGCACGGCGTGCAGATTGTGGATGGGGCCGACAACGCCCGCAAGGCCGTGCGTGAACAGATCAGCTTTGGCGCTGACTGGATCAAGGTTTATTCTGACCGCAGCTATTTCGTCCGCCCGGACGGCGTGCTGGACGATATTCCAACTTTCACCATGGACGAGCTGCGCGCCATTGTGGATGAAGCCCATCGCCAGCACCATAAGGTTGCCTCGCATGCCATGGCCTTGAACGGAGTGCATAATTCCGTGGAGGCAGGCGTGGATTCAATTGAGCACGGCAACTACATTACTGAAGCTGACCTGAAAACCATGGCGCAGAAGGGCATCTTCTATGTGCCCACCATTTATGTAGGCGAATATGTGGCCCAGGGACGCGCAGCCGCGGGCGCCAAGGTCTGGCTGGAGATGATAAAGATCCATGAAGACACTTTCCGCCGCGCCATAAACGCCGGAGTAAAGATTGCCTTTGGCACCGATGTGGGCGGCTTTGACTGGGGCATCAATCCTGCCGTGGAGTTCCCGTACATGGTGAAATACGGGATGACTCCGGCCCAGGCGGTCCGCTCGGCCACTTTAAGCGCCGCTGAACTGCTGAGCATGCAAAATGACGTTGGCAGCATCGCTCCGGGTAAATATGCTGACGTGGTTGCCGTAAAGGGCGATCCCCTGGC
>DATBCN010000160.1:0-5228 GCA_036270475.1 Candidatus Angelobacter sp.
GCAATCGCTATGGAGACTGCAAGGACAAGGCTACGGTGCTGAGCGCCATGCTGGCCCAGATCGGCGTGAAATCTTTCTATGTTCCCGTACACACGGATCGCGGAATTTACACTGAAAAAACGCCTCCAACCAATGGCTTCAACCATGTGATTCTGGCCATCCAGCTTCCGCCGGGCAGCTTTACCGGAACCATGCCAGCTCTGTATGAGCATTCGCAATTAGGCCATCTGCTGATTTTCGATCCCACTTCCCGCGTGGGTCCTTTCGGCCAGATTCCATCCTACGAACAGGATAACTACGGCCTTCTGGTAAGCGACCTTGGCGGCGAACTGGTCCACCTTCCTCTCAGCACACCGGAGTTGAACCGCATTACGCGGACGGCCGGACTTTCTCTGCTGCCTGATGGCTCGTTGAAAGGAGAAGTGCAGGAGGTTCGTACCGGCTCTGAAGCCGCCATTGGACGCTACATGTTTGAGCACCAGACAAACGCCGATCGCCGCAAGATACTGGAGCGTTTTCTTGGCCGGATGTTGGGCAACGTCCAACTGGACAGCGTAGAGGCCGACAATCTGGATGAGATCGACAAAGACCTTGTGCTCCGTTACAAATTCACCGCCGAGCACTACGCAAAAAATGCCGGGCCTCTGCTTCTGGTCCGCCCACGTGTTGTGGGGGAAAAACTGGGTGCGCTGGATATGAGCAAGCCGCGGCACTATCCCTATGAGTTCCAGGCGCCTACTCTGCAGACTGACATTTTTGAATTTCACCTGCCTGAGGGTTACAAGATCGATGAGCTGCCCGAGGCAGCGCGCGCGAATTTCACCTTCGGAGAGTACACCAGCAAAATTGAGAATTCCGGGACCCAGCTCAAATACAGCCGGGAATACAAGATTAATGCTGTCCGGGTGCCGGCTGAAAAAATCAGTGACTTAGGCAAGTTCTTCCATCAGATTAACCAGGATGAACGTAACATGGCGGTCCTGAAAAAAGGCAATTGACCATTGTCAGGAGATTGGTGTCGAATGCACGCGGTAATAGTTCGAAAGATATTGCTAGGGGCTCTTCTGTTCTTGTCTGCCGTTGCCACAGCGGCCGCAGAGGCCCATGAATGGCTGCCAATCGATCCTAAAGACCTGGCGATGAAGGAATTCACTCCGGTCCCCGGCGCTGAGGCGATCCAGCTCTACTATGCAAATGAAATCGATGATGTTGGCCACGCCAATTTTTTCTATTCCCGCATCAAGGTCCTCACGGACAGCGGCAAGCATTACGCCAATGTTGAAATTCCCGTGGCGGAAAAGACCGCCATTTCTGACCTGTTCGCGCGCACGATTCATGCCGACGGGAAAATAAGCGAGGTGGTCGACCGGGCTTTTGAAAAAGTTGTTTTTAGGGGAAAAGGACTGCGGGTCCGGGTCCAGGCGTTTACGCTCCCTCAGGTTACCGTTGGCGACATTATTGAGTACAGATATGAAGTACACGAAGACAAGGGACTCTTGCGGCATCACCATTGGGCCGTGCAGCATGACTTATATACGGTGAAGGAGCACCTGCGCTTCAAATACGACAAAAAATCCTCCGTCCGCTGGCTTCCCACCCCGGGCTTGGATTTAAGCCCCAGCCATGACCAGAAGGCCGGCATATTGGAGATGAATCCTGAAAACATACCTCCCTTCGAGGCGGAAGACCAGATGCCGCCCGAAGATAGTTACAAGTTGCAGGTCAAGTTTTTCTATACCAGCCTCTTCATGAGTTCGCCTTCGGCTTATTGGTTTGAAGTGGGCAGATACTGGGGGCGCGGCATCGATTACTTCATCGGAAACCACAAAGAGATCGCCCAGGCAGCCACGGAGACAATTGGTGGTGAAACCGATCCTGAGAAAAAATTGCGCAAGCTGTATGCCCGTGCCCAGGAGATAAGAAATCTTAGCTACGAACGGCAGCGAACGGCGAAAGAGCAAAAAAAGGAAGAATTAAAACCACCCAAGACCGTTGTGGACATATTGCAGCACGGATATGGCAACCGCAATGACGTGACTCTGCTTTTTGTGGCGCTGGCCAAAGGCGCCGGGTTTACGTCCTCAGTGGTTTTTGCCTCCAGCCGCGAGTCAAGGCTTTTTGACCGGGAAGTGCTCTCTTTCAGCCAGCTTGATTCTGAGCTGGCCCTGGTGCGGCTGAACGGCAAAATGCTGTTTCTGGATCCAGGAACGCGTTTCTGCCCTTATGGGTTGTTGCGCTGGAACCGCACTGGTACGGCCGCCATGGATATGAGCGATCCTGGCACTCTCATCAATACTCCCGGCGCGGGAGACGATACTGCGTTGATCTCCCGCTCGGCGCAGATGAAGCTCAGCCCTGACGGCGGCGTCAAGGGCGAAGTGCGGATTGAATTTTCCGGTACTGAAGCTCTGGAACGTCGGCTGGGCGCCCTTGACACGGATGAAGCCGGACGCAAAAAAGATCTGGAAGAGGAAGTAAAGCAGTGGCTTCCGGCAAATGCAAAAGTTGAGATGACCGATTCTGTGGCATGGGACAAGGAAAGCGAGCCGCTTACGGTCGTGTTGAATGTTGAAGTCCCAGAGTTTGCCTCGGCGGCCGGCAAACGCATTTTGGTCCCGACTGCGCTGTTTCAGCCAAAAGTGAAGCGCGTTCTCAAGAACGGCCCCAGAAAATACCCTATTTATTACCACCACGCTTTCACGGAGATAGACCACATCAACCTGGAACTCCCGGAAGGCTACTCGGCGGAAACTCTCGCCACTCCCCAGACGACCGGAACAAAATTTGCCAGATACTCGAGCGGAGCGTCTGCCGTGGGTAAACACGTGAATCTGGAGCGTGTTCTAAGGTTCTCCGGGGTCTTTTTCCAACCGGACCGGTATGATGAGTTGCGGGGCTTCTTCGCCAAAGTGCAGGCAGGCGACGACCTGCAAACCGTGCTCCGCCAGGGCACGGCCGACGCAAAAGACACCCATTAGTGCTTTGTACCGGTTACTCCCGCCACGAATAGCTCTTGCCCCGCATTTTCCGCATCTTCTATGATGAGAGAAGGATTCCTCTTTATGGCAGATCACCTGAACAAGAAGAAAGACCGGAGCGGCATTGCGGAAAGCCCGATCGCCGAGGTCTTTGCGGGCCGTCATCCGGCAGCATCAGAAAAGCAATGGGCTGAAGGCGCGCTGGCCAAAACGCTGGAAAAGGCCCCGGAAAAGCCCATCGGCACGGCCACCGGCATTAACCTGGATGACAGCGGCCACGCCCAGTTCACCACCATCAGCGGGGTTCCCATCCGGCGTCTCTATACCCAGGCTGATCTGCCGGAAGACTGGAATTATGAGAAGTATCTCGGCTATCCGGGGCAGGCGCCGTACACGCGCGGCATCCATGCCAGCGGTTATCGCGGCCGTCTTTGGACCATGCGCCAGTTCTCCGGTTTTGCCTCGCCGGAAGAGACCAATGAGCGTTACAAATATCTGCTGGCCAGCGGCGGCGGAGGACTTTCAGTAGCTTTCGACCTGCCCACGCTCATGGGCTATGACTCTGACCATGCAGCGAGCGAGGGCGAAGTCGGCAAGTGCGGCGTCGCCATTGATTCACTGGAAGACATGGAGATTCTCTTCAACGGAATCGATCTGGAAAAGACCACCGTCTCCATGACCATCAACTCTCCAGCTTCCGTGCTGTGGGCCATGTATCTGGTGGTGGCGGAAAAGCAGGGTGCTGACTGGAAAAAAGTTTCCGGGACGTTGCAGAATGACATCCTGAAGGAATACATCGCGCAGAAGGAATACATCTATCCGCCCGCGCCTTCCATGCGCCTGGTTGTCGATACGTTTGAGTTCGGCGCCAAATTCACGCCCAAATTCAACTCTATCTCCATCAGCGGATACCACATTCGCGAAGCCGGCTCCACGGCTCTACAAGAACTGGCGTTTACCATTTATGATGGCGTTGAGTACGTGGAGTGGGCGCTCCGTCGTGGGCTCGACATTGATGAATTTGGTCCGCGCCTGAGCTACTTCTTTAACTCGCACAGTGACTTTTTTGAAGAGATTGCCAAGTTCCGCGCCGCGCGCAAGATCTGGTATCGGCTGATGAAAGACCGCTTTGGCGCCAAAGAGCAGCGCAGTTGGCTCATGCGTTTCCACACGCAGACAGCCGGCGTCTCGCTCACGGCGCAGCAGCCGCTCAACAATATTGCCCGTGTTGCCCTACAGGGGCTGGCCGCCGTGCTCGGCGGCACGCAGTCTCTACATACCGATTCATACGATGAAGCGCTGGCGCTGCCCACGCAGGAAGCCGCGCGCATCGCGCTGCGCACGCAGCAGATCATTGCCTATGAATCCGGCGTGGCCCAGACTGTTGATCCGCTGGCCGGATCGTACTTCCTGGAAAAACTGACGCTCGACATGGAAAAAGGCGCGTTTGACTACTTTGACCGGCTCGACGCCATGGGCGGCATGGTCAAGGCCATTGAGAACGGCTTCCCGCAGAAAGAAATTGCTGAAGCATCTTACCAGTATCAGCGCGCGGTTGAAGCCAAGGAAAAGATTGTGGTCGGCGTAAATGATTTTTCCATTGAAGAGAAGCAGCCGGAGACGCTCTACATTGGCGAATCCGTGGCCCGTCATCAGACGGCCAAGCTGAACGCCCTGCGCGCTCGCCGCAATAACGGCGATGTCCGCCGCACATTGGACGCCCTGAAGAAAGCCGCTGCCCAGGAGCCGGTGGTCCGCGCCGATGGCCGCATCAGTGACGCCAACACCATGCCCTTCATTATTGACTGCGTTCGGGCCTACGCAACGGTGGGCGAAATCTGTGAGGCGCTCAAAGAAGTGTATGGGACGTATGAGGAAGTGAGCATTACGTAGATCGCCGTGTTTACGCCGGTAACCACAAAGGACACGAAGGAACACCAAGTAAGTCATGCAACCACTGGAAAGTTTAGATCCGCGGTTGTCCGCGCAAATCCGCGGTAAAAAAGGTTTTTACTTCGTGAACCTTTGTGTCCTTTGTGGTTAAGGGTTGGTTTAGAATCGGCATCCATGAAAAAGGCCATCGATTAT
This sequence comes from Candidatus Angelobacter sp., assembly GCA_036270475.1. Classification (GTDB taxonomy): domain Bacteria; phylum Acidobacteriota; class Terriglobia; order Terriglobales; family Acidobacteriaceae; genus Angelobacter. The sequence goes on from DATBCN010000160.1 coordinate 5,067, forward strand.
CTTACAAAGTCAGACGTCATTCTTGCCGCTATTATTGCCCGCGTGGGGCCGTGCAAGATGACCTATCGTGATCCCTCGTTTGAAATGCTGGCGCGGGCCATCGTCTTCCAGCAGTTGAGCACCAAGGCCGCCACCACCATTTATGGCCGCCTGGAAGTGGCT
>DATBCN010000161.1:0-7520 GCA_036270475.1 Candidatus Angelobacter sp.
TCGGCTTACAACTCAAGCTGGATTAACACGCTCGCCGTCATCGGAATTATTTATGGCGCGCTGGTGGCGCTGGTGCAGCCGAACCTGAAAAAACTGATTGCGTATTCTTCCGTGAGCCATCTTGGGTTTGTGGTGCTGGGCATCTTCAGCCTCACCACTATCGGCACGGACGGCGCTGTCTACCAGATGCTGAACCACGGCATCTCTACCGGCGCTCTCTTTATGCTGGCGGGCATGTTGTACGAGCGCAAGCATACCTACGAATTCAAGGAATTCGGCGGTTTGGCCACGCCGATGCCGGTGTTTGCCACGTTCTTCCTTCTCGCGGTTCTCTCTTCCGTTGGCTTGCCGCTGCTCAATGGCTTTGTGGGCGAGTTCCTGGTGCTCAGCGGCGCATTCCAAAGCGCCGTCCCGCATGGCATGCTGTTCGCTATTCTTGGCTCCAGCGGCGTGATCTGGGGCGCTTGCTACCTGCTCTGGATGTACCAGAAAGTTTTCTATGGCCAGATTCATCACGACGAAAATAAAACACTGCCGGAAATCGACAACCGCGAGCGCATTTCCCTTGTTCCTCTGGTCGTTATGTCCGTGATTATGGGCGTGGCTTCCACCTACTGGATGAGTTCCATTGGCCCTGCGGTCGCCAGCATTCTTCCCCGGCCTGCCGCCGCAACAAATTCGCAGCCGCAGAAACCCATCGTCCATTCCCGGCTCGACCAATACAAACAAGATCTGGTGGTGGCGACGGCAAATGCGACAGTAACTCCGTCAATCCATAAAGATTCAATCCAGCAAGTTTCGATTAAAAAAGATTCCGCCACGGGTGGGCAGAAATAGATGAACCCGATCCACACAATCGACTACATTCGCATCCTGCCTGAGCTCGTGCTCACCGCCTTTGGCATTGTGGTAATGATGGCTGATCCACTGCTGAAACCCGGCGCCAGCCGCAAGGGCCTGGGACTGATTTCCCTCGCCGGAACAATCGCCGCCATCGCAGCGGCCTTTTGCCAGATTGCCTGGTCCGCCCGCGATGCCCAATTTGCCCAGCCCGGATGGTTTGGCATGGTCCGCGTGGACAGCTTTGCCCTGTTCTTTCACCTGCTGATTCCCGCCATCTCCGCGGTCTGCATTTTGCTCTCGCTCGAATACCTTGACGCACAAAATATCCGCAGCGGCGAATATTACGCGCTGATCCTCTTTGGCACGGTCGGCATGGTGCTGATGTCTTCAGCCGTCGAACTCGTGCTGATTTTTATCGCGCTGGAAATCTCTTCCATCTCGACTTACATTCTTGCCGGATACCGCCGCCGCAATGCCGGCAGCTCAGAATCGGCGCTCAAATATTTTTTGCTCGGCTCGTTTGCCACCGCGTTCTTTCTCTATGGCGTTGCCCTCATATTCGGCCAGACCGGATCCACCAGCATCCTTACCATCAGCAAGGCGCTGGCCACAACAGAGCCGGGACTGCTGGCGATTGCCGCGACCGCTCTCATGATTGTTGGCCTGGGCTTCAAAGTGGCCGCAGCACCCTTCCACGTCTGGACGCCGGATGTTTATGAAGGCGCTCCAGCTCCGATTGTGGCACTGATGTCCACCGGGCCTAAAGCCGCTGCGTTTGCGGTGCTGTTGCGCGTGCTGTTTGCCACCCAATCAGCACAGTGGTTCGTCCTGATCTGGATCTGCGCGGCACTCTCCATGACGCTGGGCAACTTTGGCGCGCTCATGCAGAACAACGTAAAGCGCATGCTGGCTTATTCTTCCATCGCGCATGCCGGATATCTGCTGGTGGCATTTGCCGCGAGCAATCAGATTGGCATCTCCGCCGCGATTTTCTATACCGCGGCCTATGCCGCAATGAACGTGGGCGCATTTGCCGTGGTCAGCCACTTTGCCGCCGGCGGCGAGCGCTACATCTCCATTGACGATTACTCGGGACTGGGCCGCCGCTCTCCGCTGCTGGCCTTTACGCTCACTATCTTTATGCTGTCGCTGATCGGCATACCTGCCACGGCCGGCTTCCTTGGAAAATATTACGTGTTCAGCGCCGCTCTCTCAGCTTCCGCACATCCTACGGCGCTGGTTTGGCTCACGGTGATTGGCCTGGTGAACAGCGCAGTGGCGTCGTTTTACTATCTGCGCCTGATCGTGGTGATGTATATGCGCGAGCCTGTGGTAGCGGGGCCGCCCGCACCAGCAACATTCACCACTCGTCTGGCGCTGGTGCTGGCCGCGCTGGCCACGATCTATCTGGGTGTGATGCCGGGCCGGGTGCAGGACCTTTCCGTGGCTGGCGCACACGATCTTACGCCCGCAACCACTGCCGTGGGCGCAGTTTCTGCCACCGCACCGCCGTCCGCACCTGTTCCTGTTACTCAGGTGAAATAGCCAGGTCACGACGGGCAAAGACTAGAGCGGCTGCCATCCAAAAAAATAACGCCTGGCAAAGTGCTGCGAAGCTGAGCGTCAACACGCTCTCCGCCGCTTGCTGAAAATGGAATGTGGTCCAAAGCAAGCGAAATAGCCCGGCTACCGGAAATAATGCCCATGGCGCGTGTCCGCCCGCCTGCTCCACAGCCAGCGGCAGCCCCAGAATAATGGATGTGGCTGCCATGGCCAGCAGCGGATGAAGAAACGTGGCAAAGAACAATCCGGTCGAAGCAGCAGCAACGCAACAGCAAAACAGCGCCAGCATGAGTAAAGCCAGTCCGTCCGTGGCAATGCCGCCTTCCTGCCACAGCCATGTGGCTGTGCCGCCCACCAGCAGGCAGAAGAGCGCCGAGACAATGGCGCATCCGCACAGAATGCCGCCCACATATTGCCAGCGATGTATTCCCTTGGACAGCACTGCCAAAATCCGCCGCGTTTTGCGCTCCATCTGCAACGCCGGGACCGCCAGCATGGCGGCAAGAAAGATGGCGTAACCTGCGTGCCAGCGCAGGAAGAACAGGACCTCGTCACTCTGCGTGTGCAGGCGATAGACTCCGCCAATCCCAACTACGTAGACTGACATAACAGCCAGAGCGATCCATTGGGTGCGGGCAAAATTCACGCCGATCAGGAAAATGGCTCGCATGGGGATCAACGTTTAGGCAGTGCGAAGAATTCGAGCGCCGTGCCATCCACCACCGTCACCGAGCCGCGGCTGGAAACGGCATAATAAATATTGTTGCTATGCAGCCCAACGGAGATAAGCGGCTTGCTGCCTTTCAGCTCATAGAGATCAATCCGCAATGGCTGGGCCATGGCGATAGGGATGTTTCCGGAACTATCATGGCTCAAAAAGCGGCGTTCAAGCTGGACAGCAAGATAATCCTGGCTTCCCTGCACCGAGCCGACAAACTCCTTTGACCCGGTCTTGAGCGAAAAGACTTTGGCTCCGTTGCGCGGAAACACAGAAAGATTGCCGCATCCGAAGGCGGCAAACAACTGGTGCTCCAGCGCGGCAGACTGATAGGCACAAGGCTGTTTCGCCGATAACCAGTCCGGCACAAGCGGAGACCATTCGCCGGTAAAGTCGAGCACGCCAAACGTGGCGGCGGGCGCGGCAGCCGCTGGACTGGAGCTCAACAAAGAGTGGTCGGCGGCAAACCATGCGGCCAGAAATGCTTGCAAACTGAAGGTTTTTGCCAGTTGCAGCGTGTCCGCGTTCAGCACCTCCACGTCGGCTTCGGCGCGTTCCACGTTGGATGTGGACGAGAGTGCATTGCGCTTAAAAATCTGCTGGTGGACCAGCATGACCTCCTCGCCTGAAGGAGAGACGCCGATCTGCCAGCCCTCTTCCGAGACCTGGCGCTTGAGCGGTAAAGCGCGGGAAGCCAGCCGCTGAAAATTCTCGGAATACAGATAGAGGATGTCGCCGGTGCGGACGATAAACTTGCCGCCGCGCGTGGCCATGATCTTGGAGAAATCCGCGTTCGTGGGAAGCTGAAAAGACTTGATCTCACTTCCGTCGTGCGAGTTCAGGACGCGAATATCGATGAAAAAATTGCCGGAGCCTCCGCTTGCGTCCCGCGCCGCCAGTTTGGCCGGTCCGCGCGAGCGATTCACCTGATAGATGAGAATTCTTTCCGGCGTAAGGAAAAGCACGCCCTGATGGAGCGTCCAGCGGAAATTGATGGTGCGGTCAAAGGCCTGAAACTCAAATTTCTCCCGGATATCCACCTTCCAGGTGGGCTCGGCGCGTTGATTGTTCTCCGCCAAACCGCGAATCGACCAGCACAAGCAGAGCAGCGCCAGGGCCTTTTTCCACCGCTTCATTGCGTCCCCCTGGCGTCTTCCTGTCCGCTCTTTCCGCCGTCGTTTTGGTTTGCCAGCTCCACAAACAGTTCCTCCAGTGTGCGCCGGACCGGGTTCACCGCCACAACTTCACCACCGGCCAGCCATATCTTTTCAATCGTCTGGCGCTGGTCCTGCGCGGGGACGGTGATTTTGATCAGGCCGTTTTGTTGCGCGCCGGCAAACATCAAGGCGTCAATTCCTTTTGCGGTTATCACGAACCGATCCTGTGCTTCGAGCAACTCGGCCAGCGTTCCCACGCGCGCCACACGGCCTTTAATCACGATGGCGATGCGGTCACAGATTTGCTCGACTTCTGACAACAGGTGCGAACTGAGAAAGACCGTCTTGCCCGCTTCCCGCGCGCGTTGCAGAATTTCCCGCACCCGAAGCCGCCCCAGCGGATCAAGGGCGGATGCCGGTTCATCCAGGATAAGCAGTTCAGGATCGTTGACCAGGGCCTGCGCCAGTCCCACGCGCTGCAGCATGCCTCGGGAAAACTTGCCGGCGTTGCGTGCGGCGAATTCCGTGATCTCCACTTCCTTCAGCATCTCGGCGGTGCGGCTGCGAAGCTGCGGATCGCGCATGCCGTTTAGCGCGCCGTAAAAACGCACCAGCTTTTCCGCCGAACGATGGTAGAGAGCGACGTTTTCCGCCAGAAAGCCCACTCGTCGGCGGGTGGGAGCATGGCCAAATTCACGTCCCAGCATCTCACCGCCGCCGCTGGAAGGAAACATGAGTCCAATGGCAAGGTGAATCGCGGTTGTTTTGCCCGCGCCGTTTGGCCCCAGGAAACCGAATATCTCACCCGGTTCAACGCGCAGGGAAAAGTCACGCAGGGCCGTGACCCACTGGCTCCGGAAAAAGCCGCGGTATTGTTTGGTCACATTATTGAACCGCAGGGCCGGAACGCTGGGCATGGATGAATAAGAATACCATTGAGATTGCCGCTAACCAGGCTGGGCTGTGGTGAAAAAACGTGCTTAAAAGAGCTGTGGGGAAAGGTTGCAGAAAAAAAGCCTCCGCCCAGAGGCGAAGGCCCATTACTGAAGCCGGATTCTTATTGGGTGCGAAGGAACAGCAGCACGAAGGTAAACAGAACCAGCGATTCAATGAAGGCCAGTCCGATAAAAAGCGCAAGCTGGATGCCAGCGCGCGCTCCGGGGTTCCGGGCAAGAGCTTCTGCCACCGATCCAGCGACTTTGCCCTGGCCGAGTCCGGCAAGTCCTGCAGCCAGCCCCATGCCAAGGCCCACGCCGATGGGCACTCCCCAATTGCTTGAGGCTGGCGCTCCGGTTTGGGCATAGACGGGCGATGCAACCATCAAAACAACGGCGATCACCACGAACATTAGTGCAAATTTTTTCATCACTTTCCTCCTCATCAATTTTGCTGCCAGTGGGTGGTTGACGTTCGTCCTGGGGGACGGCGTCCTCACGCTGGCGGCGTGACTCACAACAACTTCTTAGTGTTCTTCGCTGACGGCCATGCCAAGATAAACCAGCGTGAGCATCACAAAAATAAACGTCTGCACCAGTGAAACAAAAAGATGCAATCCAAGAAAAGCCACAGGCACAAGTACCGGCACCAGCGAAAAGAACGCCAGCGTGACCATGTCACCGGCAAACATGTTGGCGTAAAGACGCACGGTGAGCGACAGGATGCGGGCAAAGTGGCTGATGATTTCAATCAGCAACAAGAGCGGCGCCAAAGCGCCTACGGGTCCTATGAATTGTTTTATGTAGCTAGCGCCATGAGTGCGGATGCCGTGAAAATGGTAGTAGACAAACGTAATCAACGCGCAGCCCAGAGGCACGGCCGGGTTGGCCGTGGGCGATTCAAATCCCGGCACCAGGCCGAGCAGATTGCCCAGCAAAATGAAATACCCGAGAGTCATGGCATAGGGCAGATAACGTTCATAGCCATGACCAATCACGCCGTTGGCCTGTTCCGCGATCAACTCCTGCAGGGCCTCAGCGGTGTGCTGCAATCCGCCGGGCTTTTCCACTGACAGGCTGGCGCGCACCGCCAAAAAGAAAGCCAGCAGCAGAAAGACCACCAGCATCTCCATGGCTACGGCATTGGTGATGGGCGCGTCAGGATATTTGGGATGAATGCCAATATGACGCAATAACGATGTGGTCATCTCGCCGAGATAACGGTTTAGAAATTCAGTAAGTACAAGTTGCTCAGGCATGGTTCGGATATATAAGTTCTAAAAACTAAGCTGAAAATCAGTCGTGTGTCTGGTCGATCCTGTTGACCACCACGGCTTCGTAAATGCCTTCGCCCATTGCAGCCAGAACCGGCAAAACCAAGCCCACAATGAAGCCAATCAGCATCCCTGGATAACTTTTTAATATAACATACGCCACGCCGATTACGGCCAGATAGCGGCCGGGAAAATGGAACATTATACGAAGCCTTGAAGACACGCTTTCATCCGGCGCAAGCATGCGTTCCACCATTGTCTCCGCGCCGCGATGCAGCCAGATAAAATTGACGAACGCGAGCGCTGATCCGATGGCCACGCCTAATCCGCTGCGCCAATTTGACAGCAAAAATGCGGCAATGATCGCCACAGCACTCAAGACGATCGCGAGACGCTGAATGCGACGATATGCGCCGGAGAGGCGGGCTTCGCTTGCAGCAGAGACGGGCGATTCAACAGAAGCGGGCGTTTCAGTAGTGTCAGACATGGCACGGGAAGCCGGTTTCTCGGGCGGGGTGCTCATGTATCTTTTCCGGCCTTCATCACACCGCGGATCAGTCCAACAAATCCAGCCACACAACCCGCCAAAAGGCCTGCCAGCGTGATCCAGGAAGTGCCGAGCCAGCGGTCCATCAGATGGCCAATGACCAATCCGGCAACCACCGCCGCGGGAAGGATGAACCCCAGATTGCTGTAGCGGCCAATTTGCCGCCACATGTTCTGTTTGCTGCTATCGTTTTCCGGAGGAGGCCCAGGCATAAGGCCAGTCTAGCAGCGTGGCCATGCGGCAGGCGACCTGCAACCTTGGCTTATAATCAAATATTGGACTATGCCGCAGACTGCTCTCTATCCCTGGCTCTCTACCGCTGAAACGCGCACTGGCGTTTATAACGGCGTGGAAACCGCGCTCAGCTTTGGCGACACTACAGCCGAGCTTGCGGCGCTGCGCTCCGGTTGCGGCGTTTTTGCGCTAGCCTGGCGCAGCAGGACCAACGTTACAGGCAAGGACCGAGTGCGCTGGCTGCACAAC
>DATBCN010000162.1:0-5293 GCA_036270475.1 Candidatus Angelobacter sp.
AGGAAAAAAAGAAAAAGTAGCACGCATCAAGTCGCGCCATTAGAACCGGAGGCAACGATCAACGATGAAGAGGAACGCTATTGTATTCGCCCTGGCCACGCTGCTCTGTACCGCAGGTTTTTTGCCGGCGCGGTCACAGACCGTGGGAGCGCCGACAGAAGGCAAGGTCACGCAGGAAGGAAAGCCCCTGCCCAATGTCCAGGTGGTCCTCACGAATGTAGATACCGGCAAGGTGAATAAGACCAAGGCCGATAAGAGCGGCGCGTTCGTCTTGCTGGGCGTGCCGTATGGCAATTATCAGGTTGAGGTGATCGGCGAAAAAGGGGAAAAGCTGTTTACTGAAAAGACGGGCCTTGGCACCGGCGACACTTCCGCGTCCAATATTCTCAACATCAATATCCCAGCGGGAGGCGTGGCGCCGGACAACAAATTTGGCCTTTCCGACCCCGCCACCCCCAAGCTGACCAAAGAACAACTGGCCAAGATCAAGGCGGACAATGACAAGATTGCCGGCTTGAATTCGCTGATCAATGAGGCCCAGAGCGCGCGGCAGGCGCAGGATTGGCCCAAAGCTGAGAACGCGCTCAAACAGTTGATTGCCGCCGCGCCTGAAACCAGCCGCTGGGATTTCTATATGGCGCTGGGCGACGCGCAAACACATGCCAACAAATTTGAGGACGCGGCACAGACTTTCAGCAAGGGTGTGCAGATAGCCCAGTCCATTGTCTCAGGCTCCACTCCGCCCGATCCGAAGAACCCGAACTCATCGCCCGTGGCGGCCAAAAGCGGCGCTGTGCGCATGTTAACCTCCCAGGGTAATGCTTATCTAAAGCTGCAAAAGCTGGACGAAGCGATTGCCTCTCTCAAGAAAGCCGCCGACCTTGAGCCGTCTTCCGCCATTGGGCAATATAATCTGTGCGGCGTGGAGTTCAACGCGCAGAAATTTGACGAGGCGAAAGTTGCCTGCAACAAATTTATTCAGCTTGAGCCCAGCGGTCCCCATACGGACGAGGTGAAAGCCTTCCTGACGCAGATGGGTAAGTAGAACGTCAGGCGATTCGGTAACTGGACGAAAGCGGCCCGCGGGCCGCTTTTGTGTTTCAAATAGAATCTTATTTTCAATCTATTCGATGCTCTCAGGTTTTGAAATTCGCCCAGCAATCGCCGCAGACGTGCCCGCCCTGCGGACGTTGATTGACGCCTCAGTGCGGCAACTGCAGGCGCAGGATTACACCACTGAACAGATTGACAGCGCGCTCAAGACAGTCTTCGGTGTGGACAGCCAGCTTGTTGCCGACGGCACATACCTGATCGTACAAACTGTTTCGTCTGCGGAAGACGAGAGCAAAAAGCCGGTCATTGTTGCCTGCGGCGGTTGGAGCAAACGCAAAACGCTCTATGGCGGCGACCGCTGGAGAGAGCGCCAGGACGATCTGCTTGATCCGCGAACCGATGCGGCAAAGATACGCGCTTTCTTTATTCATCCTTCGTGGGCGCGGCGCGGCATTGGCACCATGCTTCTTGATGCATGCGAATCAGCGGCCCGCGCGGCGGGATTCACCCGTTTTGAAATGGGTGCAACTCTTACCGGGGTGAAGCTTTTCCAGGAACGAGGCTACGTTGCCGTGGAGCGCATGGAAGTACAGTTGGAGGCGGATGTTACCTTGCCCATCATGCATATGATAAAGAGCATATGAAAAAGCCAGCCTGAGTCAGCCATCAAATCATCTTTGTGAAGTTTGCGCATGAGAGCCGGGAACGATGTAAACTTGTCTGCCAAAATGAACGGTCATTCATTTTGTTGTCGAGAAGCGTAGCGTGATAAGCACGAGGACCCGCGCCATTGCCTGGAGGGAACCATGGACCTGAATCTGAGCCCTGAAGAAATCAAATTTCGCGATGAGTTGCGCACATGGCTTGCGGCCAATGCTCCCAAAGACTGGGACGAGCGCCGCGAAGAATCAATGGAGTCGCGCTTTGAATATCTGAAGCGCTGGCAGCACAAACTATATGAAGGCGGTTGGGCGGGCATCTCATGGCCTAAAGAATACGGCGGCCGTGGCGCAAGCCTGATGGAGCAGGTGGTGTTCTGGCAGGAGATGGCCCTGGCTTCAGCACCGCCACTGGCCAATGTGCTGGGCCTGGGCATTATTGGACCTACCATCATCGCATTCGGCACTGAGGCGCAGAAGAAACGCTATCTGGCCAAAATCCTGAGCGGGGAAGAAATCTGGTGCCAGGGATTCTCCGAGCCTGATGCCGGCTCTGATCTGGCCAACGTCCGCTGTGAAGCCAAACTGGATGGCGACCACTACATTGTGAACGGCCAGAAAGTTTGGAACAGCTACGGCTGGGCCGCACACTGGTGCGAGCTGGTCGTCCGCACTGATCCTGAAGTTCCCAAACATAAAGGCTTGACCGTGTTGCTGGTCGATATGAAGACGCCGGGAGTTGAAGTGCGGCCACTGCGCCAGATGACCGGCGAAACCGAATTCAACGAGCTGTTCTTCCATGACGTACGCATTCCAGTGGCCAATGTTGTGGGCAAAGTGAATGAAGGCTGGGGCGTAGCCATGGGTACGCTCATGCATGAACGCGGCACTTTCGGCGCCGGTCTACAGATTACCTATCGACGCAACATGGAGCGGCTGATAGAGATGGCAAAAACCACTGAGCGCAATGGACGGCCTGCGGCGGAAGATCCTGTGATGCGGCAAAAGCTGGCGCAGTGCTACGCGGAAATTGAGATCATGCGCTGCAACCAGATGCGCGCGTTCAGCCGCATCAATGCGACTGGCGTGCCGGGACCGGAAGGGTCAATCCAGAAAATCTTCTGGAGCGAATTGAACCAGCGTTTCCAGCAGATTGCCCAGGAGCTTATGGGCCCATACGGTCAACTTGAGGCTGGCGATCCGCATGCCATCGACAACGGCATGTGGGCCTATGGCTATCTCAGGACCCGTGGCAACACGATAGAAGCGGGCACATCAGAAATTCAGCGCAATATCATTGGACATTTTGTGCTGGGATTGCCAAAGAGCTACTAAGGTAGTGGAAACTACGCCATGAACATCTTTATCGAAAATGAGGCGGGCTCTTGCATCAAGCATGAGCATAACGAGAAGACCCTTGAGCTCAAGGGGAAGGCGCTTGTCTCTCGTGCTTTTCCGTGGCCGTATGGCTTCATTCTCAACACCACGGGTCAGGACGGTGACAACGTGGACTGTTTTGTCCTCACGCGGAAGTCCATGCATACCGGTGATATCGTGGATTGTGACCCGATCGGCATGATCGAGCAAATCGAAGATGGTGAGATCGATCACAAAATATTTGCTCGTCCTTACGACGAAGCGGCTGTCCTGGACGATGCCGCCGTGGAGAAATTCAAGGATTTTGCCTTGCACGTCTTCGATCACATTCCCGGCAAAACGAAGACGATAGGCCGCCGTTGCGACAGAGACGCGGCTATTGAGTATATCGAGGGCCATCGGGACCGGGCCCAGACAACAAGACGTTAGGAGCCGCCATGCAATTTGGATTATCGGAAAGCCAGCAAATTCTCAAAGACACTGCGCGCAAGTTCTTTGCCGGTGAGAGCCCTATCGCCGCGGTGCGCAAGGCCATGGAGACAGACACGGCCTACGACCCCGCTCTGTGGACAAAAATGGCGGAGCAGGGCTTTACCGGAACCATAACGCCGGAAGAATACGGCGGCATGGGCCTGGGAAAAGTAGAACTGGTCCTGCTGATGGAAGAAGCAGGTTACGCGCTGCTGCCTGGACCGTTCTTCTCTACTGTGGCGCTGGCCGGGAGCGTGATTGACGCTTGTGCATCTCCGGAGCAAAAGAAAAAATATCTGGCGCGCATCGCCGGCGGCGAAGCGCGTGCAACGGTTGCTCTGGTGGAAGCAGCCGGAAGCTGGGACCCGGCAAGCCTGCTGATGACGGCAGCGGGGAACAAATTATCGGGAACAAAATTGTTCGTCACAGACGCGGCAGTGGCCGACTTTATGATTGTGGCAGCACGTGACGGCGTCTACGCCGTGGATGCCAAGGCCGCGGGCTTGCGCATTGAGCCGATGAAAGGCATGGACCTGGCGCGAAAGATTTATTCCGTGGAGTTCAAGAATACGCCCGCCGAGAAGCTGGGCGATAGCAGCGGTCTGGCGCGGGCCCTGGATGTGGCGACCGCGGCGCTGTGCGCGGAGATGGTGGGCGGCATGCAACGCGCACTTGAATTGACCGTGGCTTACGCCAAAACGCGCAAGCAGTTTGGCAAACCGATCGGGATTTTTCAGGCGGTGCAACATCTCTGCGCCGATATGTACCTGGAAACAGAAAGCTCACGCTCCGCCGCCTACTACGCGGCATGGGCGCTGGAAGAGAACACTGACGACGCAACCACGGCGATCTCCGTGGCCAAGATGTACGCGAGCGATGCATCGCGCACAGTGGGTAATCGCGGCATCCAGGTGCATGGCGGCATGGGTTTCACCTGGGAAAATGATTTGCATCTTTACTATCGGCGCGCCAAGGCTTCAGAGACCATGCTGGGCGATGCGACGTTCCATCGGGAACGGATTGCACGACTGGTGATTGACAGCGCCGCGGGCAGTACGAAGAGCCGAGATGCGGAGCACGCCACAGCGCTGGCGAGCAAATAACACGCCTTCAGCCACCGCCATGATTCACGCGCCACCGCTGGACTAAATCGCGTGCCGCATTGGGCCACTCGGAGAAAGCAAATTTGAAGCCTGCGTCAAGCAGCCGTTTTGGCAGAACCCTTCGACTTTTCAGGACTAACTCGGTCTCGGTGCGCAGAACAACCGCGCCAATTTCCAGCATCCACCGGGCCGCTGGCAACCCGATCCGGGTCCCCCAGGCTTGACGAAGATCACGCATAAAATCCACATTGGGCAGCGGACAAGGGGAACAGATGTTGACAGGGCCGTCCAGGGTTTCATGGGCAATCAGGAAATCGATGGCGCGGACAAAGTCTCTTTCGTGAATCCAGGAGATAAACTGCTTGCCCGAATCTGCTTTTCCGCCGAGACCGGCACGCGTTAGATTGAGCAGGGTAGCAAAAATGCCGCCGTCATCCGTGCTCATGGTCATGGCACTACGCAACGCAATCTTGCGCGTGGATGTAGTAAGGGCCGCAAAGAATTCCTGCTCCCAGTTTTTTGCCACATCAATGCTGAACTGCCATGTTGGAGGCGCATCTGGCTCGTTTCCTCCTAATTCGCCGGTGGATTCATCCATGGCGCGGTCAAGAGCATGGCGATAGATGGTCG
>DATBCN010000163.1:0-8410 GCA_036270475.1 Candidatus Angelobacter sp.
CAACAACTGGTCAAACTTGAGATGGTTGTTGCACAAGCTGCACGGAATCGGCGTGCGTCCGGAAAGATATTCATCGATAAACGGGCGCACTACGTCGCGCTCAAAACGCTCCTCATGGTTGACCACGTAATACGGAATACCCAGATCTTCGGCAACCCGCCGCGCATCATACACGTCATCAATAGAGCAGCAGCGGCCCTGCACCTGTTCCGGCATGCCGTCATGTCCGGCAAGCCGGCGCTGGTTCCAAAGCTGCATGGTCAGGCCCACCACGTTGTGCCCTTCAGCGCGCAGCATGGCCGCCACCGTGGAGGAATCCACGCCGCCGGACATTGCCACGGCGATCGTCCGTGCCCCGGCGCTGGCTGGAACTGCTGCAGCCGTGCCGTCCGCGGTATTGGGCTCTGTGGGCATAAATAGCTGCTTTTATTATAGATGGTATGCACGGATTCAGGTGACGCGGGCCGCAAAAGCTGCACCTTGCGGTTTGCTGGACAAAGCAAACAATACGTGAAAAGGCGTCTTTTAATTTTGCCGGAATTCAGCCGAAGAACTTGTATGAGCAGGCCCAGCCATCATGAGAAAAACTTAATACTCAAGGGTGTGATTTTATTTTTTTCGCATCCAGAACTGAAGAGGTTTTTCATTAAATATTTCTTTGAGTAGTCTACAATTCTGCTCAAATTAATTGCGTTTTATTGGGCCTGACCAGCAATCATTCATCCTTACAAAAATGCGGCCGCCTGATCCAGATTCCGGGAAAGATTCAACACTGCAAGCGCCGGTTGCCCAACTGGAGCGCGAGGTGGCGGAGCTGCGCCGTCAGCTTGCCACGCTCATGCCACAGCCGCCCGGACAGCAGTTTCCCCTCTCTGAAGCACAACAGGTCTTTCACAGTGAAGCAGGATATCGCGCTCTGATTGAGCTCTTTCCTCAAGTGGTCTGGATCTCTGATCCTGAGGGCCGCGCCACCTATGCCAACCAATACTGGTATGAATTGACCGGCTTCACCCTGGAGCAAACGCTCAACGGCGGCTGGACGCGCGCCATTCATCCGGACGATGCGGAAAGGACCTACATTGAATGGCAAAAAGTAGCCGCACGGGGTACGCCGTGGGAATGCGAATATCGCCTCCGGCGCGCCAGTGACGGACAATACCGCTGGCACGCCTGCCGCGCGGTGGCATTGCGCGACGCATCCGGATCTATCGCGCGCTGGATCGGCATCGCCCTAGACATCCATGACCGCAAGACCGCAATGGAGCTTCTGGCGGAAGCCGACGAACGCCTCCGCCTGGCCGTGGAAGCGGCGAACATTGGCGCATGGGACCACTATCTTCACACTGACCAGGTTCAATGGTCGCCCCGGGCGCGCGAGATCTTTGGCTTTGACGGTCAAGGCCAGCCCAGCTTCAATTGGTTCTTTTCCCACATTCATCCGGAAGACCGTCCTCGCGTCGTGGAGAAGCTCAAGTGCGCCGCGGACCCGGCCATCCGTTCAGATTATGACGCTGACTATCGTTTCACCATGGCGGACGGCACGTTCCGCTGGGTCCTGGCCCGGGGCAAGGTTTTTTTCGATGGTGAAGGAGATGCCGCGCGGGCCATACGGACCGCTGGGATGGTGGTGGACATCACGGACCGCAAACAAGCGGAGTGGGAACGCGCCATGCTTACCGCCACGCTTCAGCACAGCCCTGATTTCATCGGCATTACCGATCTGAAAGGGAAAATCGTTTTCCTGAACAAGGCCGGCCAGAAACTGGTAGGGCTGCGGGACGATGCTGAAGCTGAATCCAAGACTGTGTATGACTTTTTGCCGCCGCGGGAATTGGAGGTCCTTCGCGAAGAGATTCTGCCTGCTGTCCAACGGCACGGCGTTTGGGAAGGCCGCTTTTCCCTGCGGCATTTTGTTACCGGCGAACCCATTCCCTTTGATACGCGCGGTTTTGGCATATTTGATGCTGCCGGAAAGCTCACCAACATCGCCACCGTAAGCCGCGACATCGCGGAAAAAGAAAAGCTGGAAGAACAGCTCCGCATGGCCCAGAAAATGGAAGCCATTGGCCGGCTGGCCGCCGGAATCGCGCATGACTTCAATAATCTGCTCACCGTGGTGCGCGGCTCGGCTGAGGTGCTGGAACAACGTCTTCCGCAAAGCGCGGATGACCTGCACCATCGCCTGCGTGAGATCACTGGCGCGGCGGACCGCGCCAGCGCCCTTACCGAACAATTGCTCACTTTTGGACGCCGCCAAATGGTCTTTCCTCAGGTCATCAATCTCAATCACGTCGTGCTGGGCATGGATGACATGCTGCGCCGGCTGGTAGGAGAGGACATTACGCTTTCCGTTTCTCTTGCCCCCGATTTGTGGAACGTAAGAATGAACCCGTCGCAGGCGGACCAGATCCTGATTAATTTCGCCGCGAATGCCCGTGACGCCATGCCGGCGGGCGGAAATATTTCCGTAAAGACCTGGAACCAAATATTGGATGGCGCGCCGGCGCAGGCCGAGGGCCTCCACGCCGGTGAGTACGTCTGCATGGCCGTAACGGACAATGGCGCAGGCATGGATGCTGAAACCCTTACCCACATTTTTGAGCCATTCTTTACCACCAAAGAAATGGGTACGGGCATGGGCCTGGCTACCGTGTATGGCATTGTGCAGCAATGCTCCGGGCAGGTAACGGCGCGCTGCTCGGCGGACACGGGGACTGAGTTCATTGTTTACCTGCCCCGCACCACGGAGGCGCCTATGCTGGATCCTGCCCTGGCAAAAGACCCAAACTTACCCGCCGAATTACAGACGATTTTGATTGTTGAAGATGAGCCCAGCCTGCGCGCGCTGCTGGCCGACTATGTTCGTGAATCTGGATACCGCGTGCTTGAAGCTGCCAGCGCCACGGAAGCGATTGAAGTGGTGCGCAGCCAGAGGCTTGATTTGCTCGTCACCGATATTGTGATGCCCGGAGGCAGCGGACAGGATCTGGCTTGCACGCTGTCACTTTCTCACGGCGGGCTGGGAATTATTTTTATGTCAGGATACGCTGACAATGTCGCGCTGCAGGAAGCCGCCAGCCAGCCGGGTGTTTTTTTTGTTCCAAAACCGTTCACGCTGAAACACATGCTGAAAAAAATCCGCGAAGCCTTGGGCGGCTGCCCCCAAACTCCATCAACAGGATGATCTCAGCGGCTAGTGTGGCTGGCCGCTGCTTCTTTGCCTGCTTCTGCCGCATCGGCTTTCCTGTCGGATGCGCGTTTGCCCCACTGTTCCGCGGCGGGCGCGGCATGGGCAATTTGCTGATAGAGCGCCCTGGCCCGGGCCAATGCTTCCACAACGTTAGGGCAGATATTCTCTGCCCCTACGTGCTGCTCGAATTCCGCCTGCTTCATCAGTTGCGCGGGCTGCTCGCGCGCGCCGCACAAGATTATTTCCCGGCCGCTGGCATGGATGCGGTCGGCCAGGTCTTCCAGCGCGCGCAGTCCCGTAGCGTCAATCGCCGTCATGTTGCGCAGGCGCAAAATCACGATGGGCGGCAGCTCCGGTATCTGCTGCACCAGGTCGTCAATCTTGTCCGCCGCGCCAAACAGAAAAGGTCCATGGATGCGAAACACGGTGGTATAGGGCGGAATTTCCTTGTCCTGGAGAATGTGCAGCCGGCTCTCCCGCAGATATTCATCGGTTACGCGGGAAACAGTTGTCGTCGCCGTGACCTTGCGGATAAACACCAACGCAGCCAGGATCATTCCCGCTTCCACGGCCACCGTCAGGTCGGCGAACACAGTCAGAATAAATGTCGCCGACCAGGTCGCCACCTCCAGCCGCGAAAGCTTGAGCAGCTCCGGAATCTCTGACCACTCGCCCATATTGTAGGAAACCACCAGCAGAATTGCCGAGAGCACTGCCAGAGGAATGAATTTCGCCACTGCGGTAGCAAACATCAGGATCGCCAGCAACGTCAAAGCGTGGATCATGCCCGCTACGGGGCTTCGGGCGCCGGAACGGATATTTGTGGCCGTGCGCGCAATTGCTCCTGTTGCGGGAAGGCCGCCCATCAGCGGTGAAACAAAATTGGCCACACCCTGCGCAATTAGCTCGACGTTGGGTTTGTGCTTCTCTCCCTGCCCAAACAGTTTGTCTCCAACCACGGCTGACATTAATGATTCAATGGCGCCCAGCATGGCAACCGTAATCGCGGGCGCAATCAGCGGCCGGACCAGGTCCAGATGAAATTGCGGCACCTTCAGCGCCGGCAGGCCGGAAGGAATTCCGCCAAAGCGCGTGCCGATCGTCTGCACCGGCAAATGAAAAATCCAGACTACGGCTGTGCCTGCAAAAAGCGCCACAATATAACCGGGCACTTTCGGGACATATTTGCGAAACACCAGAATGAGCGCCAGTGCCAGCACCGCCAGCCCTGTCTCTTCCAATGAAATGGAACGGAAGTTCCTTGCCAGTGTTTCAAGGCGTCCGAGAAAGTCGCCCGGCACATGATCGATCTTCAGCCCGAAAAAATCCTTGATCTGGGTGCTGGCAATCACCACGGCAATTCCGTTGGTGAATCCCACCACCACCGGACGGGGAATATATTTGACCGTGCTGCCCAGCCCGGTCACGCCTAGAAAAATCAGGATGACGCCGGCGATTCCGGTGCATATGAAGAGGCCGTCAATTCCGTACTTGGCAACAATGCCGGCCACTACAACCACAAAGGCGCCGGTCGGTCCGCCAATCTGTACGCGTGAACCGCCCAGTGCTGAAATCAGGAAACCGGCAATCACGGCGCAATAGAGCCCTGCCTGTGGCGGCATGCCAGACGCAATGGCAAAGGCCATGGCCAGCGGCAGTGCTACAAGTCCAACGGTGGTTCCAGCGATCAGGTCAGCGATGAAGTCGCGGCGGGAATAGCCCTTGAGGGCAAGTACGGATTTGGGGACCCACTTGGTGCTCATGGACATGTATGGATGAGTCCAGTGTAGCCGAATTTTCAGTGGGCACAATCCGAAGAAAGACCTATTTACGAACCAGAGTCCAGTGACCGGAGGATACGTCTGGTCGTGCTGCTCTCAACAAATTCTTAACCAACTGGCTGCTTCTGGTAAGCAGGAGAAATCTCGCGCAGCCGCGCCACCGTCTCCGGAATTACCTTGATCGCAAAATCAATGTCTTCATCCGTCGTCTGCTTACCCAAACTGATGCGGATGCTGGCTCGCGCTCGCTGATGCGGCAGGCCCATGGCAAGCAGAACGTGCGAAGGCTCAATCGCGCCGGAGGAACATGCAGCCCCGCTGGATACAGCCAGCCCCTTGAGGTCCAGGGCAATCACCAGGGCTTCCCCTTCTATGTGATCAAACCATAGGTTCGTCGTATTAGGCACGCGCGGCGCGCCCAGACCGTTCACGCCCACATTGTCCATGGCGCTCAGAATAGTGTCCTGCAAACGGTCGCGCATTGCGGACATCTCAGCCGCTCCACCGCTCTCCATTGCCTCGTCCGCGACCGATGTTGGCAGACTGAGCCAATGCTTTGCGATCTCGGCGGCCTTGCCTAGTCCCACAATCCCCGGCAGGTTCTCTGTGCCGGCGCGCCGCTGGCGCTCATGGCTGCCGCCATAAATCTGCGGCTGGATCAGAGTTCCCTTCTTAATGAACAGCGCTCCTGTTCCTTGCGGCGCATGGATCTTGTGCCCGGAAATTGTGAGCGCATCGCAGGCGATTTTTTGCACGTCAATTGCAATCTTGCCGGCGGCCTGCACTGCGTCCGTATGAAAAAAGACGTCGGCTTCCAGCGCGATTTTTCCAATCTCCTCCACCGGTTGGACCACGCCAGTTTCATTGTTCGCCATCATTACGCTGATAAGCCGGGTGTTCGGGCGCAAAGCGCTACGGACGTCTTGCGGATCAATTCCTCCCCGGCTGTTGACCGGAACAAATGTGACTTCGCATCCCATCTGTTCCAGTCGTTTGCAACTATTCATTACCGCGCTGTGTTCAATGGTGGAGGTAATTACATGATCGCCGCGCTGCACCAGGCCAAAAATGCCCAGGTTGTCAGATTCAGTGCCGCCGCTGGTAAAAACAATCTCCGCGGGGCGCGAATTTAAAAGAGCGGCTGCCGAGGCTCGTGCTTTCTCCACGGCTGCACGCGCATGCTGGCCATGGCGATGGATCGACGATGCATTGCCAAACTGCTCCAGGTAAAACGGCCGCATTGCCTCAAACACCTCCGGCAGGACCGGGGTGGTGGCATTGTTATCGAGGTAAACGCGCCGCATGGGTCTATTCTACGCCGTTTTCCTGAAATCCCGAGCGCAGCGAGGGGACCCCTATCGCCGCCATGCAGATGCCTCGGTAAAAATCCGATGGAAGAAAATGAAGAGTATTGTGAAATAGAAAAGGACCACAGTCGGTCGTGGTCCTTACAGGTTATTGCGAATAATAGGGGGGCCCCTCGCTGCGCTTCGGGGGTTTCAGAAAAGCTGAATGCTGTCCGCTACCGCTTCTCCATCGCCACGTACTTATTTGGATACGCAGGGCCAATATAGTCGGCGCGCGGGCGGATCAACCGGTTGTCATCCAACTGTTCAATCACATGCGCTGCCCAGCCGCTGATGCGTGAAACCGCGAACACCGGAGTGAACAGGTCCACGTCCAATCCGAGCGTGGTGTAAGTCGAGGCCGAATAGAAATCAACGTTAGCGTTGAGGCCCTTTTCCGTCTTGATGTATTGCTCGATCTTGGCGGAAAGCTCATACCACTTGGGATTGGCGGAGCGGCCCAGGTCGCGCGACATCTGCCGCAGATGCGTCGCCCGGGGGTCTTCCGTGTGATACACGCGATGGCCAAAACCGGATATCTTCTTCTTGTTGGCCAGCATGTTCTTGACGTAGTCCACCGGGTCCGCGCCTTTTTTATCGATCTCAAACAGCATGCGCATCACGGCTTCATTCGCGCCGCCGTGCAGTGGGCCTTTCAGCGCGCCAATGGCGCTGGTGATGGCGGAATGCATGTCAGAAAGCGTGGCCGCGGTAACCCGCGCGGCAAAAGTTGACGCATTCAACTCGTGGTCGGCATGCAGGATCAGGGCAACGTCCAGCGCCTTTTCCGCTGTCGCCGAAGGTTTTTCCCCGTTCAACTGCAGCAGGAAATTAGCGGCGTGGGAAAGCGACGGATCGGGGTCCACAACGTTTTTGCCCTTGCGAATGCGATCATAGCCCGCGACGATCATGGCAATCTGTGAAGTCAGCCGGATGGCCTTGCGCACGTTGGCGTCATGGTCGATCTTTTCCGCTTCAGAATCATAAAAAGAGAGTGCGGACACGACGGTGCGCAGCACTTCCATCGGCGTGGCGGTCTTGGGGACCTGGCGCATCATGTTGTAGATCGCCGGATCGATCTTGCGTTCCGCCGCCAGCTTCTGTTTCAGGTCTGCCAGTTCAGCTTTTTGGGGCAGCTTTCCAAACCACAGCAGGTAGCAGGTTTCTTCAAAATTCGAGTGGTCGGCAAGTTCATGGATATCGATGCCACGGTAGGCGAGCACACCAGCATCGCCGTCTATGTAACACACCCCGGAACTGGCCGCGACTACTCCTTCAAGGCCTTTTGTAATTGTGCTTGTAGACATGATTTTTCCGCGCCTTTTTGGCTTCTCGCAGCGTGAGAAACCGAGTTCAGCGCAACATTTCTTTATACTCCAAATGCTTTGGAGTTGCCAACCGCCGGGAAACCAAGGTAACGCCCCGGACGAGTGGTTCACAGCGGACTATCGGCGGAATGGCAAGCAAAATATTAATTTTTATCCAGTCTGGCCGCTGGCATGGATCGCCCCAGCACGGCAGGATTCCCGCATCAGGTCTCTTTAAGCGGTGAGAGAGCAAGTGGTAAGAGAGCGGCCTTCTGATCTGCCTGGGCCGGGCCAAAATAACGATAGTGGCCGGTGATCCTCCAATCGAATAAGACATCTTCGATTTTGGGGCCTGCGCCAATGTTGTGCTCAATCATGTAGCGGCGGGTGAAAAATGTCTTTCGGTCAATTACGATCCCTATGTGCGTGGCCCCGCCTCCCAACTCCCAGGTCACCAGATCGCCCGGAGCGTAATCGTCGGCGCGGTTGGTAATTGGCAGGACCTCTCCCTTGCGGCTGAAAAAGACCATTAGGTTCGGCACGCGGCGATGGTCAATGTTCGAGTCCGGCCCCTGCCTCCGCCATTTGCCGGGATAAGCACCGAAGTTGGCTGCCATGTCTTCATGCACTTCTTTCTGCAGGTCGATTCCCAATGCGCGGTAAGAGCGAATGATCTCATCCGTGCAGACGCCGGTTCCGGCTGGAACATCGCCGCCGGGATACGGAATCCGGACATAGGCGGGGTCATAATCTCTCATTGCTTTGGTTAGGACACCACTCCGCTCC
>DATBCN010000164.1:0-5406 GCA_036270475.1 Candidatus Angelobacter sp.
TGCCGATGATGTTGAAGTCTTCTTCAAACTGGAAAACCTGCAGCATACCGGCTCATTCAAGCTTCGTGGTGCCAGCAACAAAATTCTTTCTCTCTCGCCCGATGAGGCAAAGGCCGGGGTAATTGCAGCCTCGAACGGCAACCATGGATTAGGCGTGGCCGCTGCGGCCCGGCGTGCGGGCATCGCGGCTGAAGTCTATGTTTCATTGCACGTGTCGCCTTCCAAGGCGCAGCGCATTCAGGAATACGGCGCCAGCATTCAGCGTGCGGGAGTTGGTCCGCTTGAGGCTGAACTTGCAGCGCGCGCGGCTGCCGCGCACCAGGGAAAGGTCTTTATCTCGCCTTATAACGACGCACAGGTCATGGCTGGGCAAGGGACAATCGCGGTTGAATTGATGAAGCAGCTTCCGCCAATTGACGCTGTGTTTGTTGCCGTCGGCGGCGGTGGTCTGATTGGGGGCATTGGCGCATATATGAAATCTGCCTCTCCCCGGACGGAGGTTGTTGGCTGCTGGCCGCAAAATTCACGAGTACTGTATGAATCCATCAAGGCAGGCCAGATTCTGGATTTCCCGGAGCAGCCAACCCTTTCAGAGAGCACCGCAGGCGGCCTGGAGCCTGGCTCTGTGACGCTGGATGTCTGCTCCAGAGTGATTGATAGTTCCGTGCTCGTCTCGGAAGAAGAAATCCTCGGTGCAATGCAAGGCGTCCGTGTACTTAAAAATTGGATAATTGAAGGTGCGGCCGCGGTAGCCGTTGCTGCGTTCATCAACAGTGCCCGGCGTTATCGCGGAAAAAGAGTGGCTGTTGTGATCTGTGGCGCCAACGTTTCGGAAAAAGTTCTGGCCCAACTCGGGTAACACGTGCGAAAGTTTGTCGCCCGCGAGCAGTGTTTTCTCTCCGATCCAATCGATGCTAAACTACAGCTCACGTGAGGCGCTTACCCAGTGGTTGGCCGCGGCAAGCTGCAATCAATGGAAGGTCGTGGGAGTCACAGTATCTGACTACATTGGGTGGCCCATCTTGCCAGAAGATTTGACGGGGGACGCATACGTAAAAGATGCATACGAAAAAAACGTTGCCCCAACAGCCCAAGGTAAGCATCATTGTCCTCACCTGGAACAGCTACGACGTAACGCGTGACTGCCTGATCTCTCTCCAAAAGATTGACTATCCGGTTTTCGAAGTTGTACTTGTGGATAACGGCTCTGTCGATCCTTCCTCCGCGCAAAAGCTGGCGCAGGAGTTCCCTGAAATCAGGCTTATCCGGAATGAGCAGAACCTGGGCTTTACCGGCGGGAACAACGTTGGCATGCGGGACGCGCTCGCTCGCGGTACCGACTATCTGCTGCTGCTCAACAACGACACGATTGTCTCTCCGGATTTTCTCAGCAAATTGGTGCCCGTGGCCGAGAGTGACGGCACCATCGGCATGGTGAATCCCAAGATTTACTATTTCGAACCACCGGACAAACTCTGGTACGCAGGCGGTAAATATGTCCGCTGGAAGACTTTCCCCATTCACTTTGGTTTGCGTAAACAGGACGACGGCAGTTACAACCAGACGCAGGAGGTTTCCTTTGTCACAGGTTGCGCGTTATTGGTTAAGGCCGGCGTGGCGCAAAAAATTGGCCTGCTCGATGATACTTTTTTTCTCAGTTATGAAGATGTGGATTGGTCGGCGCGCGCCGTGGAAGCCGGATACAAGGCTATGTATGTTCCCGCCTCGGTCATTTGGCATAAAGATTCTTACGATACCAAGAAAAACTTTGGCCTCGCCCGGCGGGAATTCTATAACATGAGAAATGCCGTGTTATGCGCCCGCAAGCATATGCCTTTTTATCTTGCTCCTTTGTTCGCCTTCTCCATGACTGCCTATGTTGGCTATGTTACGCTCAGATCGCTCAAACAGGCCGATTTTAAGCGGGCCGCGGCCCTTTACCGGGGCGTCTGGGACGGTTGCTGGACTCGCCTTCCGGAGAACCTCACCCAGTGACAATCACCTGTCGTGAGCTGGCGCAAATTCAAGCCCCTCCGCGGAGCTCTTGCTGATGATCGAGTTCCTCTACAAATCAGTGGAAGTCCTTGCGAGCAAAATTAAAGGGCGTCCATTCCCTCTGGACCGCGCTGTCCCTATTTCTCTCCTGTTGGGATTGCTGGTGCGGCGGGGCATGTGGCTCATGCGCGGCACAGTGAAAGCCTTGTTCCTGCAGCGCCGTTTCGCTGCCGTGTTCATGGCAAAGGGAGTCAACTTAAGAGGCGCGTCGCTGATTCGGTTTGGAAAAGGTGTAACTCTGGAGCGCGGCGTGATTATCGATGGGCTTATGCGCAAGGGCCTGGTCCTGGGCGACAATGTAAAGATTGGCGCTTATTCCTTTCTTGCCGGTGCAGCCATATCCAACCTGGGCGAGGGCATCAGCATTGGCGCTAATTCAGCCGTGGATGCTTATTCATTCATTGGCAGCGCCGGCTTCATATCGATTGGTGAAAATGTGATCATGGGCCAGCATGTTGGCTTTCATCCGGAAAATCACAATTTTGATCGCACGGATGTGCCCATCCGTATGCAGGGTACTACCCGCCAGGGCATCACGATTGAAGATGACGTGTGGGTGGGATCGAACACAATTTTCCTTGATGGCGCACATGTGGGACGGGGTTCTGTGATTGGCGCCGGCAGCATTGTCAAGGGCGATATACCACCGTACTCCATTGCAGTGGGGGTGCCTGCCCGAGTCGTTCGGTCCAGAAAACCATAGAAAGCATCAGCACACTCTGACGCTGGCAAAACCTGCTAGAGACGTTGGCGCCCGCTTCTGCCGCAGCAAGATTTTTACAACCGATCCGCAAAACTTCAGTCGCGCGAAGTGCAGTATGCGAAGTGCAGTAATAGATGCCGCCGGAAAATGTTTCATTCACCTTCTTTTCAACGGTCACACGAACGCCTTTGCCATTCGCGGCGCGTACGGCATGTTCAACCGTCAGTTGCGGGAGCGCAAGCATACGGATGGGACTTAGCTTCAGCCGTTCATTAGCGTCCAGAGCGGATCAAGCGGCCATTTCTTCCCAGTCGCGCGCATGAAGTGGATCGGTCGGCATGTTAACATTGAGTATAAATCAAAGCTTTAGCGGCCTATGGCGTCCCCAAAGTTAGTAGTGACTACTTCACTTGCCGGAAAAAAATTCTGTGAACGCGCACTATCGGGCGGAGAGATTACACGCCAGTACTGATTGGTCCTGATGAGAATTGCGATCGACGTTCACAGTTTGGGGACCCAGTCTGGCGGCAATGAAACTTATTTTCGCCAGCTCGTTCGCGGCTTGCTCCAGGACAAGAGCGACAATAACTACAACCTCTTTTCCTCCTACCCGTCAGCATTAACTGAGTTTTCATGGGACAGCCGTTTCACATTCAGCAAAATCCCGGTAAACCCACTTCAGCGCATCTGCGTTTCGCTTCCCCGCTTGCTTCAGAAAATTAAACCAGACGTTTTTCACTGCCAATATGTAATGCCGCCCTTTGTTAAAGCTCGCACGGTAGTCACAATTCACGATCTAGCCCACGAGCATCACCCGGAATTTTTTCATCCTGTGGAGGCCATGCGGATGAAAAAATTGGTGCGCTGGACAGCCGGCCGCGCCGATCATATTCTTACCGTCTCTGAGTTCTCCGCAGCGGACATTTCCCGGCGCTTTGGCGTTCCCCGCGAAAAAATCACCGTCGCTTACCAATCGGCTGCCCCCGATTTCCATCCCAGGGACAAGACACAATGCCAGGACCATCTGGCCAGAAAATATAAGATTGATTCCCCGTTTCTCCTCTACGTGGGCAGGATTCAGGCGCGAAAAAATCTTCCTCGCATGGTGGAAGCTTATGCCGGGTTGCGAAATCAAGGCATCGCAGCCAAGCTGGTAATGGTGGGCAAGAAGGACTGGCAATCCGATATGCTTCTACACAGGATCAAAGAACTTGGGATGGAAAGCAGCGTCATCTTCCCCGGATTTGTGCCGTTCGAGGATCTCCCCCTTTTCTATAATGCGGCTGAGGTATTTGTCTTCCCGTCGTTTTTTGAGGGCTTTGGTTTGCCTGTGCTGGAAAGTATGGCCAGCGGTGTGGCTACCATCACGTCATTTGGCTCCTCTTTGGAGGAAGTCGCCGGTAACGGCGCCCTGTTGGTCGATCCTGGCGATACTGGATCGATCGCAACGGCCCTCGGCAAACTTCTTGGAGATGCAGCATTGCGGCATGATCTGGCCGCTCGCGGACTAAAAAGAAGTGCTGAGTTCAAATCAGCAGACCTGACGCAAAAGACTCTGGACGTATACCGGTCATTAGGTTAAAAAATTGGTTAGCAGATATGGAAGCGGTTTATCGAAACGCGAAGGACCTATCATGGTGAGTTTCAAACTTCAGCGGGCAGCATCATTTTAATGGCATTAATGGCAGCTCCACTCAAATCAGCTCGTTATGAAAATTCAGCCCTGGTTGGCCGTAATCTCGTCTTTGTCGACCTGGCAGCGCAGGGCCGTCGCATTCTTGAATTTGGTTGTTCCACCGGTTTTCTCAGCCGCCATCTGGTTGACCGCGGCTGCAGAGTTACAGGCGTTGAGATTGATGCAGAGGCCGCGGAAGCAGCGCGCAAGTGGTGCGAAAAAGTACATGTTCTTGACCTAAACCAGCCGGACTGGCCGAACGGCTTCTCCCGCGATTACGACACCATTTTGTTTGGCGACGTGTTGGAGCACTTGATGGACCCGGAGAATGTCCTGCGGCGGGCTTCCGATCTTCTCCTGCCCAGCGGCCGGGTCATTATTTGTCTGCCCAACATTGCTCACTGGCGAATTCGCGCCGGCCTTCTTCGGGGCAAGTTTGAGTACACTTCCGCGGGAATCCTGGATGTAACCCATCTGCGCTTTTACACATGTGAAACCGCGCGAAAAATGATTGAAGAAGCGGGTTATCGAATCCTATCGACCCACCCGATCCTGGGCGGAGGCAGAGTTGGCAACCGCGTCCGGCGGCTGTTTCCAGGACTCTTCACGGTGCAGACCATCTTTGTAACGCAGCCCTTGTAACGCTCCCGGTGCAAACAGTCTTAAAGGGATGACCTTACGGCCTGGCGAAACCTGAGATCAGGCAGAAATCAGCGTAGTAGCTTGCGCTCTGCGCGCCAGGTAATTCTCCAGTCCCTCTTTCCAGTGGGTAAACACGTTGAGCGCCATGTTCTTTAAGGCCCGGTTCTCAAGAACGGAATACTTCGGACGCGGCACCTTGGCCGGAAACTCCCCGGGACGCGCCGGCTCCAGGCGAATCTTGGTGTTCGTCAACTCAAAAATCGCAGCGGCAAATTCAAACCATGAACAGCTTCCCTCGGTGGTTGCATGGTAAAGCCCGTAATCGCTTGAC
>DATBCN010000165.1:0-12111 GCA_036270475.1 Candidatus Angelobacter sp.
GCACGGACACGATCCGGCCCTGGGCGACCTGGTGCGCGTCATTCGAACCTTCCGACCAGATGTGCTGACCAGCCGCTTCAGCGGGACCACCCGCGATGGCCACGGCCACCATCAGGCTTCTGCCCTGCTTACGATTGAAGCGTTCCGAGCCGCGGCTGATCCCAATAAGTTCCCCGAGCAGATCAAGGAAGGACTTCTGCCCTGGCAGGCAAAAAAGCTCTATCTGGGCAATCCGCCGCGCATGTTTCAGGGCGGCAACGTGGCCGATGAAGATTACACCGTGAAGCTCAACATTGGCGAATACAGCCCGCTGCTTGGGATGTCCTACACGCAATTCGCGCTGGAAGGGCTGGCCCATCAGACATCACAAGGGACAGGCGGAATCCGTGTTGCTCCCGGCCCCCGCTACACCTATTACAAGCTGACCGATTCGACGCTGCCCAAACCAGCCGTGGCACATGAAAATGATTTCTTTGATGGCATCGATACGTCGCTGGTCGGGCTGCCCTCTCGATTAGGTACGGAGGAGTCGAAAGTTCCGTTCCTGAAGCCGGCGCTCGAGTCTTTGCAAAAAGATGTCGATGACGCGAGCACCAAATTTTCTCTTCAAGATCCGTCTGCATGTGCTCCGCCGCTGCTTGCAGGACGAGACGAAACAGGAAAGCTGATCAATCAGATTCGTGAATCACAGCTCTCGCCCGCTTCTAAATCTGAGCTGCTTAATTTGCTACAGACGAAATTGCAGGAATTCCAAGATGCCGCTAACGAAGCATTGGGCATCTACTTCGAAGCGACTGTCGATCCTCCTGGCCCGCCGCCGGGGCCGTCATACTTCCCGCGCATGGAGCAAACCATTGGTATGGCGGTACCGGGGCAAACGTTTACGGGGACAGCCAGACTCTACAATCGAGGAAAGGTCACTATTCTCATCGATGGTTTTGGGGTGAAGCGTCCCGAAGGTTGGGTAGTAGATTTCGTCAGCGCTCCCATGGGTAAAGATCAAGCTTTGAATCCTGGCGAGTCTCTTAACTATCAGTTCCGGATCAAGGTTCCTGAGAATGCAGCCTATACTCAGCCCTACTTCAGTCGCAGAAACCCGGAAACAGATACCATTTACAACGTTAGCGATCCCAAGCTTTTGACCGACCCATGGCCTCCATACCCAGTTCGTTTCAGCGCCAATTTTCGCGGGGGAACAGTCTTCCGGCCAATGGCGGCCAATGAAATTCAGAGCGTCGCCAAGGTCAAATTCATCGACCCCACGCTGGGCCAATCTGAGCGGCCGCTTGCCGTTGGCCCACCGATCTCAGTGCTGCTGACATCACCGGTCGTTGTCGCTCCAGTCGGCGGCAATGCCAAATCGCAAATCGGCGTCACCGTCCGTAGCAACGTGCAAAATGCTGTCCACGCTAAATTGAAGCTGGACACACCTCAGGGATGGAAGGTCGAGCCGGCTGAAATCCCGGTTGACCTGGACCATGATGGCGACGTGAACAACTACGCCTTTCAGATCACACCGCAGAATCTCCACGAAGGCACATACAAAGTCACGGCGCAAGCCGAATACAACGGCAAGCAATATGCCGAAGGCTTTAAGGTAATCACGCGGCCCGATCTTGATTCTTACTACGCCTATCGTCCGGCCACGGAAAACGTGCAGGCCGTGGACGTAAAGCTGCCGTTACAACTCAAGATAGGCTACATCATGGGCACGGGTGATGAAATTCCTTCCGTACTACAGAGCATTGGACTGAACACCAGTATTATCACGCCGCAGGAGCTTGCCTCAGGCGATCTGGACCGCTTTGGAACCATCATCGTCGGCATACGCGCTTATGACACGCGGACCGACGTCCGCGAACACAACCGCCGCCTGCTGGACTTTGTAAACCGCGGCGGAACACTCATTGTGCAATACAACCAGAGCACCGGACTCTTTAACGACGGGCACTACACGCCATATCCCGCAACCGAGGCGAACGTACGCGTCTCAGTGGAGGAGCAACCGGTGGAGATTCTTGCGCCGGAGGAGCGTGTATTCAACTGGCCGAACAAGATCACGCAAAAAGATTTTGATGGCTGGGTGCAGGAACGCGGTCTTTACTTCATGTTGCAATGGGATGCGCAGTTCAAACCGCTGCTGGCCTGCAATGATCCAGGCGAGCCATCGCAAAAAGGCGGCCTGTTGCTGGCCCACTATGGCAAAGGAACCTACATCTTCTCCGCGTATGGATTTTCGCGGCAGCTTCCTGCGGGAGTTCCCGGAGCGATCCGCCTGTTTGTGAACCTGGTCAGCGCGGGACATCAATGACCGCACTGACCGAGGCCCGCAATGACT
Source organism: Candidatus Angelobacter sp. (assembly GCA_036270475.1). Classification (GTDB taxonomy): domain Bacteria; phylum Acidobacteriota; class Terriglobia; order Terriglobales; family Acidobacteriaceae; genus Angelobacter. Next base: position 2,339 of record DATBCN010000165.1, read on the forward strand.
GAGGTCGTGCAATGACGGAAGTCCCGCAATCCACGCAGCCTCAACTCGCGCGTGAGATCAACCTGGGCCAGGCCACGGCGCTCAACATCATTGACATGATCGGCGTGGGGCCATTTGTAACCATTCCGCTCATCATTCATGCCATGCACGGCCCGCAGGCCATGCTCGGCTGGGTCCTGGGAGCGGGACTGGCCATGTGTGACGGACTGGTTTGGGCGGAGCTGGGCGCATCCATGCCGCAGGCTGGCGGCTCATACCAATATTTTAAAGAAAGCTACGGCGCACAACGGCTGGGCAAGCTGATGTCCTTCCTGTTTGTCTGGCAGTTGATCTTCAGCGCGCCGCTCTCCATCGCTTCCGGCTGCCTGGGCATTGCCCGATATGCGGAATATGTCTGGCCATCGCTCGGCCACGTATTTGCCGAACGCACCGTTTCCGTGGGACTTGGCTTCCTTGGCTCGCTTGAATTCCGCCTGTTCATCACCAACGGCACGTTTGTCGCGATGGCAAGTTGCCTGCTCGCGCTGGTCTTGCTCTACCGGCGCATCTCCATCATAGGACAATTCGCACGCTATCTTTCGGTCGGCGTACTGGGCGCAATTTTGTTGGTGATCGCCGCTGGCCTGAGCCACTTCAATGCGGCGCGCGCTTTCAGCTTTCCTGCCGGGGCATTCAACTTCTCTTCCGGCTTTATCACCGGACTGGGTGCGGCCATGCTGATCGCCACCTATGACTATTGGGGCTATTACAACGTTTGCTTCCTGGGCGCGGAAATCAAGAAGCCGGAGCGTAACATTCCCCGCGCCATCCTGCTTTCCATCGTGATTGTTGGCGTGCTTTATCTGGTCATGAACATCAGCATTCTGGGCGTGCTGCCGTGGCAGGAACTTGACCAGGTGGGCGCGAATGAATCGCGCTACTACATTGCGTCAACCTTGCTGCAACGGACATTTGGAACATGGTGGGGAATGTTCGGCGCGTTCCTCATCATGTGGACGGCCTTCGCCTCCGTCTTTTCCCTTATGCTTGGCTATTCACGCGTTCCCTATGCCGCCGCGACGGACGGAAACTTTTTTCGGGCTTATGCCAAGCTTCATCCCAAACACCAGTTCCCGCACCGCTCACTGCTTACCCTTGGACTGGTGACTACGGCTTTCTGCATGTTGCGCTTGCAGGACCTGATCGCGGCCCTGGTGGTGATCCGCATCATGGTGCAATTTCTCATGCAGGTTTTTGGGCTGCTATTGCTGCGCGCACGACGGCCAGACTTTCCCCGCCCTTTCCGCATGTATCTTTATCCCATTCCGGCGCTGCTGGCGGCGCTGGGATTTGTTTATATCCTGTACGCTCGTCCCACGTTCAGGGAGATACGCTTGGGCGCGGTGATCGCCCTTGTTGGCCTGATCATTTTCATGTTTCGTTCATGGCGGCGCAAGGAGTGGCCATTTTCCGGGCTGCCTGCTCACGATCCCGCCGTTGAGACAGTCCAATGATCTGTTATGTCCGCCATCCCTTCCGGGCCTGCCCGATCCATAGAGACTTCGGCTTCCGTGCAGGCCGCACCGGCACATTACTCCGCGCTTTCACCGCTGCGTGAACCGCTGTTCCGCAGCCTGTGGATTGCCGCGGTCATCTCCTATACCGGAAGCTGGATGCAGAACGTTGCCACCGGCTGGCTGATGACCTCGCTCACCAGCTCGCCGATGTGGGTTGCCCTGGTGCAGGTTGCGGTAAGCCTGCCGGTATTCCTGATCGCGCTGCCTGCCGGAGCGCTGGCGGACATTGTTGACCGGCGCAAGTTTCTTTTGTTTACCCAGGGTTCCATGGTCGCCGCGGCAACGGTGCTCGGCATAATGACGCTCACCCGGATCGTGACTCCGCAAATTCTGCTGGTGTTCACATTCCTGCTCGGTCTGGGCGCGGTAATGAATGATCCCGCGTGGCAATCGTTAACGCCCGATCTGGTGCCACCGCAAAAACTGGCAGCCGCGGTGGCTTTGAATTCTGCCGGATTTAACATTGCTCGCGCCGTTGGCCCGGCGCTGGGCGGGCTGTTAATTGCCGCCATATGTTGTGGCACTTCCGCATCCGGATGGGCATTCCTCTTGAACGCCTTTTCATTCTTTGGCGTGATTCTTTTTCTTTATCACTGGAAGCCGGGCAAGACCGAGCAGCGCAACGGCGGAACAACGTTTACCAGCGCTATTGCGATTGGCCTGCGCTATGCCCGGCAGGAGCCGCGCATCCGCACCATGCTGGTCCGCACATTGCTGTTCTCCGTTTTCGCCAGTTCGTTCTGGGCTTTGCTGCCGCTCATCGCCAGCAAGTTTGGCGCACAAGGCTTTGGCGCGATGCTGGCTTTCTTTGGACTGGGCGCGCTCGCGGGCGCGGGTGTTCTCTCTTTGGCGCGCCGCCGATTGTCCCCCGACGCAGTCATTGCTTCTGCCACTTTGATTTTTGCCGTAGCTCTTTGCGGGCTGGTTCGGTCGCCGTCCCTGGCCGTCGCTTCAACTTTTTCCGCCGCCGCTGGACTGGCATGGATCAGCATTCTGGCCACGTTGAATCTCGCCGCGCAGACCGCTGCTCCAGCGTGGGTGCGGGCGCGCGTCATCTCCATGTACGTTCTGGTCCTGCAGGGCGGTCTGGCGCTGGGCAGCGCGGCATGGGGCGCCGTGGCATCCAGTTTGGGCGTGCAATTCACGCTTACTTTTGCGGCGGCTGCGATTGCCGCGGGCCTGCTGCTGGGGCCATGGTATCGTTTACAGCACTCACCCAATCCATAAAAAATATCAAGAGGAGAGCCGATGAAAAACTTGAGAACATTCTGCATGGCCGGAACACTGAGCATTGCCGCAAGCATATTTGCCCAAACACCGGCAGCCACGCCTGCCCCGCAGGCCGCGCCGCCGCCGGCGACCATCGCTTCAGTCACGGACCGCGAAGTCAGCATTATTGAAAACGACATTGTCCCCGCGGCGGAAGCCATGCCTGAAGACAAATACAATTTTGCGCCGACTACCGGAGAGTTCAAGGGAGTACGCACCTTTGCCCAGCAGGTAAAGCACGTGGCGAACACCAATTATGCCTTCTGGTCGGCGGTCCTGGGCGAGAAACCGGCGGTCGATACCACCAATGACAATGGCCCCGACTCGATCAAAACCAAGGCCGACATTGTGAAGTATCTGAAAGACTCATTTGCGCTGGGACATCGCGCCGCTAAATCCCTCACAGCAGAGAACAACCTGGAACGCGTCTCACTGGGTGAAGGCAAGGCCCCGCGTGTTTTCTGGGTGACATTTGGCGTGGCCCACGGCTTTGACCACTATGGCCAGATGGTGGAATATCTGCGGATGAACGGAATTGTTCCTCCGGCCAGCCGCGGCGGGAACTAATTTCAAATCGATTCGCAACGAGAACGTACAAAGAGAAACAGAGGAGCACGAAGGCGACATCGTCTGCGTGCTCCTCGTTTTATTAATAGTGATTATTAATAGTGAGGGATGCACCAGCGGATGGAGCGCGGCGACAGAAATATCACAGCGCCGCAATACCCATTCAATGACTATGATATTGTTTTACGCCGACACCAAATTCAAGAGGAGACCATCCATGAAACACTTACGCACCGTTTGCCTGCTGATAGTGCTCAGCGCTGCTACAGCCGCGGTAAGCCAAGGATCAAACGCGCCGGCAGACAAACCCGCGACTCCGGCGCCGCAGGCCCAGGCATCGCCCCAACCCGCGCCCACCGTTGCCGGCATGATTGAACGCCAGATCAGCGCCAGCGAAAAACAGGTGGTTGAAGCGGCTGAAGCCATGCCGGAGGACAAGTTCAATTTCACCCCCGAGTCTCTCAATATTCCCGGCAGCAACTATAAAGGCGTACGCACATTCGCCCTGGAAGTGAAACACATTGCCACGGCCAACTTCCTGTTCTGGTGTGCTCTTACCGGTGATCCCATGCCAGCGGGGATCAAAGGCCCAAACGGCCCGGATGAATTAAAGACCAAGGCAGAGATCATCAAGTTCCTGAAAGACTCTTACGCCATGGGACACAAGGCCGCGGCAACCGTGACCAGTGAAAACTTCATGGAGCAAGTCACCTTCCGGATGGGAAAAGCGCCCAGAATTTATCTGGCCATGAATGGCCCATCGCACGCGAATGATCACTACGGGCAGATGGTTGAATATCTGCGGATGAACGGCATTGTTCCGCCGGCAAGCCGCACCAACAACTAGCCTACATAAAATTTTCTTTGTTTTTACGGCGCGGACATTTGAGAAATCAAATCCCGCGCCGATTTTCTTTTCTGCCCAGTTATCCTTGGATATTGGCCCCTTGGATCTTGCTTTTGGGCTTGCAGCGCGATCTTAACTGGAAATTGCAAATTCTTTCCTGTTAACCACACCGATACTTAGACCTTTCTCATTCAGACAATAAACTGTTACGCTAAGGTGCTCTGGAGTTTGCGCCGCTCTGGAAATTGGCCGACTCTTTTTTTACAAGCAGGCCTCCGCTGCTCGCTTCCCAGGTCCTGGCCGAACTGGGCCCCGTATTAACGGGTGAGCGAGACCTTTCCCAAACCGGCAACGGTGCGCTGGAAGTGGTAATGGCGGCAACACGCGCCGGCTCAGGCGCGCTCTTTCGCTTTCAGGAAAAACCGGCCATGCTGGCCTCCATCGCAGCGCAGGGCTTCGTCGTCTTTCCCCAGACGGCAGTCTTCCCGCTGCTGCCCAAACATGTGCATGCTCTCACCAATGTTCCCGGCCCGCAGCGGATCTCGCGCGAGCGCTGCGACACGTTTTTAAGCTCTACAGGAAATATCTCCAGCGTGTGGTTCCGCTGCATTGCACCGTTGCGCGTCCATGGCAAACTGATTGGCGCGCTGTTGCTGGGCGAACGCGAAGAAGGCGCGGAGTACACGCCGGAAGTCCTGAAGCAGATTGGCGACCTTGCGCCGTTCATCGCTCTGGCCATGTACAACCATCAACTCATGATGTCATTGGAAGAGCGCACGGCGGACAATCTGAAGCTGATCGCCTCCGTTCACTCTTTCTGGGACGACGCGCTGGCCGCTTTCGCTGCCACCATTGACGTAAAGCACGTCCAGATGCAGGGGCATTCCCTGCGCGTGGGCCGCTATGCTGCAGGGATGGCGGAATCGCTGGGCATGGCGGCGTCAGAGGCCAGCGAGATGCGCGCCGCCGGTTATCTCCACAACATCGGCATGGTGACGGTGGATAAACATCTGTTTATGAAGCCCGGCGCGCTGGAGCCCGGAGAATTCCAGGAGATGGCCGACCACACCGTGCAGGGCCATCGCATTGTCTCAACCGTGCAATTTCCGTGGCCCAAAATTCCTGAGGTAGTGCGCTCCCATCACGAACGCGCGGACGGATCGGGCTACCCGGACCATCTGCATAATGATGAAGTTTCCATGCCGGTAAAAATTGTGGCCGTGGCGGACACTTTTGACGCCATGTTGAGCGACCGCCCTTACCGCAAAAAGCTTTCGCTGGGCGAGGCGGCCGCACAGTTAAGCTGGCTTGCGCCGGCCAAGCTGGATGGCGAAGTGGTGCATTCCTTATTAGTGCAGTTGCGGCGCGACGCCGTAAGTCATGTTTCGCCGCCGCGGCCATGGTCGTCCAGCCATGAAACCAAGACGCGAAAAATGTTCCTCGATCCCGGCGTGCCCTGCAACATCTCGCCTACTGACATTGACCACATGGTTTCCGAGCTGAACCGCCGCATGACGCGCGGCCGCGTTACCCTGGCGTAAAACAATTGCCAGAATCGCCGAAATTGCCAAAGAATCCAAATTGAAAAAGAGAACTTTATAGCATTTGCTTTTCAATTTCAGGGATTTCTGGCAGTTCTGGCAATTGAGACGGAAACCTCTTTTTTGTCACAACTTTCGTGCAGGCTAGGGTTAATATCCCTGAATAAAGAAGAGTTCCTGGAGCGTCTAATGGCCGCTACGCGTAAGCAACTGATTCTACTGGGCCTGATTATTTTGATCTCTGCCGCTGCCCTGCTGGCGGGAGACAAGAAATCCAAAGCAAAAGCCGCCGATGCAGCCGCGCCCGCAGCGCAGATGCAAATGCAGATGGAAGATGACAAACGCATCGTCCATGCGCTCAATCGCTTTACTTTCGGCATTCGCCCCGGCGATGTGGAGCGCGTTCGCACCGTTGGCATGGACAAATGGTTTGACGAGCAACTGCATCCGGAAAAGATTGACGACAGCGCAGTAGAGGCCCGGCTCGCGCCCTTCCGTACATTGAAGATGAGCACCAAAGAGATGGTGGAAAACTTTCCGCCTCCGCAAGTGCTGAAGGCCATTGAGAACGGACGCATGTCGATGCCGCACGATCCCGCCAAGCGGGCCGTGTATGAATCGCGCATGGCCGCCTACCAGCAGCGCCAGCAGAATAAGGACGATAAGGGCGCGGCCAATGGCGGAACAAATAATGTTGACCAGTCCGCGGAGATGAAGCCTGCCGCGGAAACAAAAGCCGCAATGGATTCGAAGACCGCGGCAAGTCCCAAAGACTCTCCAGCGGAAATGCGGCTTGATCCCAATGATCCGCCGCTGACGGCGGAACAGAAAAAGCAGCAAAAACAACGTGAAGACGCCATGTACGCCGATCTTGATACGGACCGGCTGCTCAAGATGGAGCCTGAAGAGCGTTACAAAGCCATCCTGAAAATGTCAGCCGAAGAGCGGCTTGACCTGGCGCGCACGTATAAAGGCCCTCGCGCCATGCAACTGGTGGATGGCATGAAGCCCGAGCAGCGCGAGACCATTGAAGCAATCGCGCAACCACAAGCCGTACTGGGTGAACTGGCTGAAGCCAAGCTGCTGCGCGCCATCTATAGTGACCGCCAGCTTGAAGAGGTGATGAGCGATTTCTGGTTCAACCACTTCAATGTCTTCATCGGCAAAGGGCCGGACCGCTACATGATTAACGCCTATGAGCGTGACGTGATCCGTCCGCACGCCATGGGCAAATTCAAGGACATTCTGGCCGCCACCGCCAAGAGCCCTGCGATGCTTTTCTATCTGGACAACTGGCAGAGCGTTGGCCCTGACTCTGAACTGGCGGTTTATGGACCGCAGCGCCGCATGGGAGGCCGTGGCCGCTTCCCGCGCCCGCGTCCGCAGCAAAACAAAAACCGCCCCAGCGGACTCAATGAAAACTATGCGCGCGAAATTATGGAACTGCATACGCTCGGCGTGGATGGCGGCTACACGCAAAAAGACGTGACCGAACTGGCCAAGGTGCTTACCGGCTGGAGCATTGAACAGCCCCAGCTTGGCGGCAGCTTCCGCTTTAATGAACGCGCGCACGAGCCCGGCGCAAAATATATTCTGGGCCGCAAAATTGGCGAGCACGGCGAAAAAGAAGGCGAGGAGATGCTGGACATCCTGGCGCATCATCCTTCCACGGCAAAATTCATCTCGCGCAAGCTGGCCATGCGTTTTGTCTCAGACAATCCGCCGCAAAGCCTGGTTGACCGCATGGCTGAGACCTTCATGAAGAAGGACGGCGACACGCGCGAAGTGCTGCGTACTCTTTTTCACTCGCCTGAATTCTGGGCCGCCGATGCCTACCGCGCCAAACTAAAAACGCCGCTGGAGTTTGTTGCTTCCGCGGCGCGGGCATCCGGCGCAGATATTCAAAACGCGCAGCCGCTGGTGGGAACGCTCAACCGCATGGGCATGCCGCTTTATGCCATGCAGCCGCCCACAGGCTACTCCATGAAAGCGGACGCCTGGGTCAACTCTTCCGCGTTGCTTAACCGCATGAACTTTGCCTTGCAGCTTGGTTCAGGAAAGCTGCCGGGAACATCGCTTGATCCGCAGGTACTAATTCACGGGCCGGCACCGGCTGACTCTAACGCCGCATTGAGCGCCCTGGAGCAATCCATCCTCTCCGGCGACGTCTCTGCGCAGACCCATGCGGTAATGCAGAAGCAGTTGAATGATCCCCAGATCTCCCAGCGCAAGCTGGACGATATGGACAAGAAACCAAACTACGGCGCGATTGCAGGATTGATAATGGGATCGCCGGAATTTCAACGACGGTGAAGTTAAAACTAATTATGGATGACACGAATTGAACAATTGCCAGAAAATGCCAAAATTGCCAACGATCGCCGAAAGTGATTCCTGGCAATACCCAATTTTGTAATTTTTGGCAATTTCGGCGATTCTGGCAATTTTCCCGATCCGTTAGTGAGCTTTAGGAGCAATACAAATGTCGATCACACGCAGAATTTTTTTGAAGAACGGCGCGCTGGCCATCGTTGGCACCAGCATTATTCCCAGCTTCCTTACGCGCGCTGTTTATGCGGCTGAAACCGCCGCGCCGGGCAAGAAGCGCCTGATCGTCCTCTTCCAGCGGGGCGCCGCCGACGGTCTGAACATCGTGGTGCCTCACGGCGAACAGGCGTATTACAGCATGCGTCCCAGCATCGCTATTCCTCGTCCGCGCAACGGGCAGGAGAGCGTGATTGACCTGGACGGCTTTTTCGGGCTGCATCCTTCCATGACGGCATTCAAGCCGCTGTGGGACCAGAAACATCTCGCGATTGTTCATGCCGCAGGCTCGCCGGACAATACGCGCTCCCACTTTGACGCACAGGATTACATGGAATCGGGCACGCCGGGCATCAAGTCAACAGAAGACGGCTGGCTCAACCGCGCCATCGCTGGCGTGAAGGAGCCGGACGCTTCTCCGTTCCGTGCCGTGGCCATGGGTGGAGCGCTGCCACGCACGCTGGCCGGTTCCGTGCCTGCTGTTGCCATGTCCGATATCCGCGGCTTTGCCGTGGGCGGACGCGGCCCCGGCGGTGCAGTAGCCAGCAATACTTTTGAAGCCATGTATGAGAAGTCCGTCGACACGGTACTGCACGGCACGGGCAATGAGACTTTTGAAGCCGTCAAAATGCTCAAGTCCGCCGATCCGGAAAAGTATGCTCCTGCCGCCGGCGCCAACTATCCGCGCGGCCGCTTTGGCGACAGCCTGCGCCAGGTGGCGCAACTGGTAAAAGCGAACCTTGGCGTGGAAGTTGCCTTTGCCGATATCGGCGGTTGGGACCATCACGTAAATGAAGGCAGCGTGCAGGGACAGATCGCCAACCTAACGCGCGAATTTTCGCAGTCGATTGCCGCATTCTGGACCGACCTGGGCGACCTGGCGGAGAACACGGTGATCGTCACCATGTCAGAGTTTGGGCGCACCGCGCGCGAGAACGGCAATCGCGGTACAGACCACGGCCACGCCAATGTAATGTTTGTTCTGGGCGGCCCGGTCAAGGGCGGCAGGATGTACGGCCGCTGGCCCGGCCTGCAGACCGAACATCTTTATGAAGGGCGCGATCTGGCCGTGACAACGGATTTCCGCCAGGTGTTGAGTGAGGCTGTGGCAAACCATCTAGGCAATCCGGAGCTGGGCAAGGTTTTCCCTGGATTTGAGAAGAACACGGCCAGGGACTTTTTGAAGTATCTGGGATAGTAGCAACCGGAACCATTTAAAGCGCGGCGACATCCGCTGCGTTTTTCTTTTGTGAGCTAAATCCTCAAGACGTGCTAACCTACTGGCACCTTGCCAGTCCTACAAGCAGCCAGGACTGTGCCCGAAATACCTGCCCGGAGAAAAAGACATGCCTATCGCGTCATGGACTGAAGACTTGCTCAAAGACCTGCGTTACGCCGCGCGACAGTTTGCCCGCAACCCGGTTTTCACCGCGGTCGCCGTGGCCTCAT
>DATBCN010000166.1:0-1802 GCA_036270475.1 Candidatus Angelobacter sp.
CCACTGATCCGGCTTTCACGATGGCCGCGACGTCGATCATCGGAACACCGTGCTTTTCCATCAGCAGCACCGTCAAACCATTTTTCAAAACAACTTTCTCGTGCGGAGGAAGTTTCAGCGTCTGCGCCGCAGCGCCCTCCACAAAACCCAGCGCAAGAACAAAACCTGCCAGAACACGCACCACTCTGATCTTGGCATTCATCACTTTGCGGCCCCTTCCTGTACGGCTTCCGGAATCAGCGTGGCCACGGTTCGATTGTTGGCGCCAAAATATTTCTGCGCCACCCGCTGCACGTCTTCCTTGCTCACCGCCGCATAATTTTTCGCCGCGTCGAAGAGCTTGCTGTAATCACCAAAAAATATTTCATAGGTGCCGATGGTGTTGGCGCGGCCGTTAATGGTGCGCATCTGCTGGTAAAACTCCACCAGCCGGATATTTTTGGCTTTTTCCAGTTCCTGGCCGGTGACCGGCGTTTTCTTTACCTTTTCGAGCTCTTCGTAAATGGCGGCTTCGCATTTCTGCGGATCCACGCCCTGCTTGGGCTGCGCGTAAATCACTGCAAGTCCTGGATCAAATCCCGGCTGTTGGAACGCGTTTACCTCCAGCGCGATCTGGTCCTGATCCACCAGCCGCTGATACATCCGCGAACTTTCACCCTGCACCAGCACGGTGCGCAAAATGTTCAGCGCATAAAAATCGGGACTGTTGGTCTGCGGAACGTGATAACCGATCATCACCAGCGGAAGTTCAGCCGGTTTGTGCACCACCAACCGCCGTTCGCCCAATTGTTCGGGCTCGACGGTGGTCACCGGAGGCGGCGGAGCGTGCTGCGGGATGGGTTCAATATATTTTTCGCACAGCTGAAAAATTTCCTCGGGCGAAACGTCGCCGACCACCACCATGGTGGCGTTGTTCGGCGCGTAGCCCATTTCAAAATGGTGTTTCAGGTCGTCCATGGTCCAATGTTCAATATCGCTGGCCCAGCCAATCACCGGCCATTGATACGGATGCGCGAGATACGCGGTGGCCGACAACTGTTCGCGAAGAATTCCAGCGTTGTCGCCATCCACGCTGGTGCGCCGCTCGGAATAGACCACTTCGCGTTCCGAAGCAATTTTTTTCGGGTCGAAACTCAGATACTGGATACGGTCCGCTTCGATATCGAAAATCAGATCCAGCGCGGAGCGCGGAAACCAATCCTGGTATACGGTGACATTCTCCGTGGTGTAGGCGTTGTTCGACGCGCCATTTGCTTCCATGGCCTTGTCCAGATCGCCGGGACCATATTTCTTGGCGCCGTTGAACATCATGTGTTCAAAAAAATGCGACAAGCCGGTGGTGCCGGGATGTTCGTTGCGCGAACCAATTTTGTAGAAAATATAGAGCGCGACATTGGGAATGCTGTGATCGGTTTGCACCAGCACCTTCATGCCGTTCTTCAGCGTTTTTGTGGCTACCGGAAACTGTCGCGCTTCGCCTTGCGCGCTGGCGGTGGCTACTGTGTTGGCAAGCAGCGCCGCCAAAAGCAACCCGCGAAGTGCCGTACTGACCTTGTTCATGAAAACCATCCTCAGGGAATTTCTCTCTTAATCAGACGCACGAAAGCCGCGAAATGTTCTAGCCAATACCCTTATTATCAGGTGCCATTCAGGCGATTCCAAGATTGGCGGGCTAATTTGTGGCAACCAGCGCGAATACCCGCACTGCGCCGCCGGAGCCGCCTTCCAGCTTGATGGGAGCCACAATCAGGAATGCGCCGATCTCCGGCAAATCTTTCAAATCCGCCAGATTTTCCAGTTGA
>DATBCN010000167.1:0-2902 GCA_036270475.1 Candidatus Angelobacter sp.
CTCTGGCGAAGTGGCCATGCCGCTAAAACTCAACTGGAAAGAATTTCGCGCTCTCCCGCAAATCGAAGTCACCTCCGACTTCCACTGCGTCACCCGCTGGAGCCGCCTGGACAACACCTGGAAGGGCATCCTGTTCACCGACGTCTTAAAACTGGTCCAGCCCAAGCCCGCGGCAAAATATGCCTTAGTCCTCGCCGAAGAAGGCTACACTGCCAACGTCCCGCTCGCCGATCTCCTCCACCCCAACGTGCTCTTCGCTTTCAATCACGATGGCCAGCCACTCACCGCCGAACACGGCGGACCCTGCCGCCTCATCATTCCACATCTCTACGCCTGGAAAAGTGTGAAATGGGTGCGCGGCTTCACGCTACTCGATCACGACCAACTCGGCTTCTGGGAGCGCAACGGCTACCACGCCTACGGCGATCCCTGGAAAGAGCAGCGCTACTCCGGCACCGACTGAAAATTTCTACCTTCGCGGCGCGATCTACACCACCGGAGCGGATGGCGGCGGCTCAGGAAATTGCGGCGGCAGGAAAGGCGCTGCGGGTTGCGGCCACAGCACTGCCGCCAGTGGCGGATAGCGCGGCGCAAAGAAATAGATGGAATACGCCGGGAAAAACACAGTGGCTGGCACCGAGATCAGCGAAATCACAAACATCAGCACGGCAAGCGCGATGCCACCAGCAATTACGGCCAGTGCAATCGTGAAAAAGTTCCAAGTGAGTCCGGCTGCCGCGCCGGCCACTACCGCAACCACTCCGGCTCCGCCGATCGGAATGAGCAATACCAGAATCACAATCACCGTGATGATACCGAGAGCGATTGCGGCCCCCAGAGTCAGCACAATCTTCATTCCAATATAGCCCGCATAGCCGCTCGTTTCCGCTTTTAGCCATAACCACAGCCGCCGCCATCCTTCCATTGCTTCGATCTCTTCCATCGCCATTTGCGGAATCACAAAGTCTTTGGTCATCACATGCACTAAAGCCATGGCGATTGCCAGGGCCATAAACACCAGGAACAGCGCAATGCCGCCCAGAATTAGCGGGAGCAAGTGTTCAGAGGGTTGCACAAACCAGCCGGCCACCCAGGCAAACGCTACAGGAATGCCGACCAACAGCAGCAAAGCTGCGAGCGCGACGAGGTTGAACAAAATCTGCCATACAAAGTAGCGGAAGCCGTGCTCCCGGTGGCGAGCCCATGCTTGCCGTATGTGGCATTCTTTCGTAATGACGCTCTGGAACAGAATGAATCGCATCATGCTGTTGATATAGATAAGCAGCACCCACAAAACAATTCCAATCACCGCCAGCACTGCGACTAACGCAACAAACGCCGCGTGATGATTCGTCAATAGGGAAGGCCACGTCCCGCCAAGAAAGTGCCCTGAGCCTTTATCGTGATGCGACATTGGGAAATTGAAATTGCACCCTCCACCGGAAGTCGCCTCCCCGGCCAGCAGACCCACAAAAGCCAGACGCACCCATTGGCCAAATCGGAACGGACGTATCAGTTGTTGTTTGGCGTGCTCAAAGGCAGGGTTTATGGCATCAACGGAAGAAATCGGCAAGCGCGCACCTCGGATCCAAGAAATTGCTTACGGAAAAAGGTACGCCGAAGGTCGAAGGACTGCAAACCCCCAGAAGCGGAGGAGGGGGTGGGGACGGTTTTCGCGGATGTGTGGCAAACAAAGGACTTTAAGCTAATGATTTTGGATGTGTGGCAAATACAAGAGTTAGCGGTGAGATTTTTGGATGTGTGGCAAGGAAAGGAGTTAGCGGAAGGAAGCGTTGGGGTAGAGGGGAAGTGCGAGGGGCGGTTAGGCGCCAGAACAGAGCAACTAACAGTAAGCACAGGGTATAGTACTACAGTGGTTACCGAAGTCAAGAAAAATCGGGTGCGCGGAGCGGAGAACACTTGGGCCGTATGCCAGACTCGTCGGTCACCAAATAATCTTGAGGCCTTTATATAAGCGAAAGATGCGGTCGGAGGTGACGATGGGAATGTTTTCCACCAGCGCCTGCGCAATGATCTGGCGGTCGAACGGATCGCGATGATGCACCGGCAAATCAAACATGGCGAAGGCATGTTCGGCGCTGTAGGCGAGAACTCGCACATCAAAATCGTCGAGCGCCTGGCGGGTGGTCTCTGCAGTCATCCGCAGTTTGCCAGCAGACGCCTTAATGGCGATCTCGGAGAGCGACACCGCGCTCAGTTCCAGAATATTTTCAGAGGGCGACAGCGCGGCCCGGGCATCTCTGCTGAGCCGCTCTGGCGTTTCTACGGCTAGGATGAACGCCGAAGTGTCGAGCAGCAACCGCACTCAGTAGCGTCCTTCGAGGAAGGCATCCACTTCCTCGTCGGTCATCGGCTTCCACCAATTGCGATCGTGGATTTTGATCTTGCCGCGCATCGTTCCAAACATGCGCTTCTTGCGGGCGGGCTTCGCGGTGCGCACGATGTCCACCACGGGAGCGCCGCGGCGGGTGATGGTCACTTGCTCGCCGTTTTCCACCGCTTTGATCAGCTTGGGCAGCTTGTTTTTGGCGTCCGCTACGCTGACTTTCATATTTCCATGATAGCTATCTCAGATGGCTATGTCCAGCGTCACCTGCTTCTTACCTTTGTAGTGCCGGGCTTCAGCCCGGCTCTGGCTTTTGGTGGCACAGCCATTCCTGTTTACACCGAGACACGAGTGGGCTGCGCACTCAAGCGATCCCGAGCTCGGCGTTCAAAGAACCAACCAAGTATTTCCAGGCCAAGTAATGCAGAATCAGCCCGACCGGCGCGGCAAACCCCGGGCAAAGTAAGCGGTGCCTGGGCACTTAGGAAAAGAAAACGCCCGGCGCAATCAGCCGGGCGTTTTCTTTTCCGTGATCGCTGACTACTGGTCGCTGAT
>DATBCN010000168.1:0-4471 GCA_036270475.1 Candidatus Angelobacter sp.
TTTTGGCATTCATGCCGTGGAAGAGGCGCTTGCCGCGCGCGGACGCGGCTTTGACTACGTTGCCATTGCCCTGGGCCGCGGCGATGCCCGCATTCAGAAAATTTCCCAGCTCTGCCGCACCGCCGGAATTCCTCTGCGCACCATGCCGCGTGAACAGCTCACCAAGTTGGCGCGTGTCGCCAACCATCAAGGCGTTGTCGCTGTAACGGCGGAAAAGCAATACGGCGATGTGGATGATGTCCTGACCCGTAAACGCGGACAGCACACCTTTGTCCTGCTGCTGGATGGCATTGAGGACCCGCACAATTTGGGCGCTATTATCCGCACCGCTGAAGGCGCAGGCGCCGATGGCATCATTATTCCTGAACGGCGCTCCACGGGTGTGACCGGAACCGTGGTCAAAGCTTCTGCAGGCGCATCAGAATATCTGCCCATAGCGCGCGTCACCAACGCCGGCCGCGCACTAGAGGAATTGAAGTCGCGTAATATCTGGACGATTGGCCTGGATGAACGCGGCGACAAGCTCTATGATCAACTCGACTACAAAATGGATTGCGCCCTGGTGCTTGGCGCTGAAGGCCACGGTCTGCATGAGCAGATCCGCAAGAAATGCGATTTTTTGGTTAAGATTCCCATGGCGGGCAAGGTGCCGTCGCTGAATGTGTCAGTGGCCGCCGCGATAGTAATGTATGAAGTCGCACGGCAAAGACGAACGTAGTTGCTTACCGGGTATTCAAATTTGAAGCGCAGAAAAAACGCCGCTCTATTTTTTCTCCGGCCTCTTTCGCGCCTTGATCACAATCGCCAAGTCGCCGTTCCGAATATTTGTGAACCGCAGCTTGACGCGCCCTTCGTCATCCAATGTGATGACCGCCGGCGTATTCACTGAGGTCAGCATCCACCCGGCGGGAAGAGTTACGTAATTCAGTGGACGGCCCAGCGTTCTGGTCCAAATGAGTTCTCCGTCTTTCACAATATAGCCAACTGGATCTGTATACGTTTCCTGCACGCGAACACGAGTGGATTGGCCTTCTCCCACCGCGTGTTCAAGGTCGCCCTGGACTGCAACGGAATCCGGTTCGACTGGTTCAGGATAATATCCCAGCGCGTTCACATCTTTCCCCGCGACCGTTGAAGTCTTCAGCGGCTTGCCCGTGTCGAGGTCAGTCATCTTGGCGTCCGGTGATACAACGCTGCCTTTGCGGACAAAGCTGTGTACGGACTTTTGTCCCACGCGTGTGACTGTAAAGTCGTGCGAGATGCGAAACTGATGAGTTGAAGGCTCCAGGAGCCAGTAGCTGATTTCGCGGTCCTGCTCGGCGCGATGGAATGATTCCTGCTGCGCCTGCAGTGCGGCCGCTATCAATATAATTCCGAGCGACAGTGCGGCTCTTTTCATGGCAGCCTCCGCGCAACAATCTTTACCTGCAACTGGTCATCGCGATCATTCAAAAAACTCACGCGCACACGGCCATCGGCGCCAGTGGAAACAATTCCCGGCGAAGCGCACTCTATTAATTCCCATCCTTTGGGCAGTAGCACTACGTTGCGCTTGATGCCCAGCGGACGCACAAACACCAGTTGCCCTTCTGTCAGCGCATAAGAAGGCGCGTCAGTATATGTCTTGAAGATGCGGATGCGCGTCTCTCCGCCTTTTGGCACCGCTCCCGGTAAATACACTTTGATGAATTCAGCCTTGTCAGACGTCTCGGCGGAAACCAGTCCAGTCGCCTTGGCGTCTTTGCCGCTCACCACTTCAAACTTCAGTTCTTTGCCACTGCTGCGTTCAATCACCCGCTCTTTCGTCGCCACGGAGCCAGGACGAATCGGGTTAAAGAAAAATGCTGCACCCTCGCGAGTGGCGGTAACGTCATACGTAATGGCGAATTGATGCGTCTCCGGCGGCAGCAGATCGTACAGGGTAAACTCGTCCGCGGCCAGCAGTGGCACGCTCAACAGGCAGAGCATTGCGGCAATCTTTAGCAACATAGCGGGCGCAGTGTATCACACGGCAGAGGCCGCCGGCCCAAAAGGATTCGCATATCGCCATTGCCAATCGGCAGTCCCACAGGCCCGCTGCAGTATTACAAATCTGCAATCTCATCTTCTGCATATAATGAAAGGGAATGGTTTCTCACAACATCCGGCAGACGGTAAAGTTGATTCTGGCAATCGTCTGCCTGAGCATTGGTCTGCGGGCCGAGTCCATCCCACAACTCAAGCCCAGCGGATATGTCAATGACTTCGCTGGCGTAATCGACGCCACATCGTCCGAAGCGATTCGTAGAATCTGCGAACAGATTGACCAGAAAGCCAAAGCGCAGATCGCGGTCGTCACCATACGCTCGCTGGACGGTTCTGATGTTGAAAGCTATGCCGCCAATCTTTACAAGGCATGGGGCATCGGCCCAAAGTCGAGCAACCGTGGCGTGCTGGTTCTGCTGGCGATTGACGATCACAAGCGCCGCATTGAAGTGGGCTACGGGTTGGAGCCGATTCTGCCCGATGGAAAAGTCGGCGGCTTTGGACGCGAAGCAGTCCCCTGGCTCAAGCAAAATCAATATGGCCCCGCATTGTTGTTGATGACGCAACGCGTCGCGGAGGTAATTGCCGCGGATGCCGGAGTCCAACTTGAAGGCGGGCAAACGCTGCGTCCGCCGCCGGCAGACGACACTCCAGACTCTACCAATGCAAGCCGCCATTTTTCCCTGGGTGCCGTCGTTCTCACCGCGGCCCTCGGGCTCTTTGCTTTGGCGATTGTCAGCCGGATGTTCGGACACGGTGGTCTGCTCAACTTCCTTATTTTGATGATTAACATGTTTATGTTGTCCGACGGCGGTAGTGGCCGCGGACGTGGCGGCAGTTGGGGTGGCGGAGGCGGATTTGGCGGAGGCGGTGGGTTCGGGGGCTTTGGCGGAGGCAGTTCCGGAGGAGGCGGCGCAAGCGGCGACTGGTAGCTGCAAACGCTGGAACAAAATTATGCAGGCAGAAAAACAAATCACTGAGTTTGTGGACCGCCTCAAGCAGGCAGCAGGCGCCAATCTGGATTGTGTGGTGTTGTTTGGCTCGGCAGCCTCTGGCGATTTTCATCCCGATTTTTCTGATGTAAACATCCTCTGCGTCGTGCGTGATCTTTCCGCCGCGACGCTGGCAGCGCTTGGGCCTGCAATCACGGCCTGGACCAAAAACAAGTTTCCCGCCCCGCTTATCTTTTCGCGCACTGAGCTGGAGCAATCCACTGACGTGTTTGCCATTGAAATGCTCGATATCCGCCAGCGCCACCGCATGCTCCATGGCAAAGATATCTTTGCCAATCTGCATGTGCCCATGGACCTGCATCGCGTCCAGTTGGAGCACAATCTGCGCACCAAGCTCCTGACGCTGCGGCAGATGTATATACAGGCTGAAGGTGACGGGGACCGCATCCGGCGTTTGATGCTTGATTCCGTTTCCAATTTCGGCACGCTCTTCCGCCACACGCTGATTGCGCTGGGAGAGGAACCCGCCGGTGACAAGGCGGCGAACATCAAAAGGCTGGCGGAGAAAATTCAATTCGGTCCTGGCATTTTTTTGCAATTGCTGCAGGTGCGCGCCCGCGCGGCCAGGGAAAATGAGATTGATCCGGTAGCTGGATTTACGGCCTACCTGGAAGCTATTCACAGAGTTGTTGAGGCAGTAGACGCATTGTAAGAGAGCAAGAAACCGCAACCAATCGATGGAGGAGAAGATGAAAGTTTGGATAGCAATTGGAGTCATTGCGCTGCTGCTGGTGGTCGGATTCAGCAGTTACATCAGCGCCAAAAACCAGATGGTAACAAAAAATGAAACCGTGAAAGCCGCCTGGTCACAGGTGGATGTCGTTTTGCAGCGCCGCGCTGATCTGATCCCCAATCTGGTAGAGACAGTAAAGGGTTTTGCTGCACAGGAGCAAACTGTTTTTGGCGACATTGCCAAGGCACGCTCACAACTTCTTTCTGCCGGGACTCCTGCTGACAAGATCGCGGCCAACAAACAACTGGATGGCGCGTTAGGGCGGTTGCTGGTGATCGTAGAGAATTATCCCCAACTAAAGTCCAATGAAAACTTTCTGCGCCTGCAGGATGAACTTGCCGGCACGGAAAACCGCATTGCCGTGGAACGCAAGCGTTATAACGATACATTGCAGGACTACAACACATTCATCGGACTATTTCCCAATAGCTTTTGGGCGGGGATGGCAGGCTTCAAGCGCAATGACGCCTATTTCGCCGCCAGTGAAGGCGCGCGCACCACTCCGAAAGTGGATTTCTCCGGGGTAAAACCAAATGCACCGGCGCAAGCTACGCCACAGCCTGCGCGTTAATCAAAATATCTTGTGGGCCGTGGCTATGGCTACGGCCCGCATCCTACACATCTTTCTTTGTTTTCAAGACCTTCAGCCCGGCAAACCAATTCTGCGAATCAGGTCCTGGAATCGTGGATCGGAGCGCAC
>DATBCN010000169.1:0-4386 GCA_036270475.1 Candidatus Angelobacter sp.
TCCGGCAGCCCAGGATTGCCGCCAGGAATGTGGCCCTGCAGGCTCACCAGGTCGAGCGTCGGCTTGTGGCTAAAGAGTCCGCAGAAATGCGCAGGGACGCGGACCGATCCGCCAATGTCGCTGCCCACGCTCAGATATCCCAGGCCCGCGGCAAGACCAGCAGCGCTGCCGCCCGACGATCCGCCCGGCGATCGCTTCACGTCCCAGGGATTATTCGTCTGGCCGTAAATCGGGTTATAGCTTTGCCAGTCGCCCAGGGCGACTGGTACATTCGTCGCGCCCAGCAATACGGCGCCGGCATTGCGGAGCAAGCGGACAACGTCAGAGTCTTGCGGCGCCTTGGTGTCTCGCAATGGAGAAATGCCCCAGGTGCAGGGATGTCCGGCGACGGCGTAGCTTTCCTTCACCGTGATGGGAACGCCGTTGAAGACACCAGGAGGTCGACTGGACGGCTTGCCTTGCGCGAGCGCGTCGTCTGCTTTCCTCGCCTGCGCCAGCGCATCGTCGCGCAGTTGGTAGGCAAAAGCATTGAGCTGGGGATTGTAGTGGTCGATGCGCGCGAACATGCGCTGCGTAAGCTCCACCGAGGAAATATGCTTTTTGCGGATTGCGTCCGCCGCCTGGAGTGCTGAAGCAAAGTCGAGTTCATGCGGCGAAACGGGCGGCGCAGGTACTGCAATTGTATTTTCGTCTGCTGGAGCGGGAGGCCCCGCGGCAAAAAGTTCCGAGGCGGACAAGGCATTAGCGGCAAGGGCCAGCGGCACGGTGGCGAGGAAATCGCGTCGGTTCATGTGCGAAATGGTAAAAGGAGGAGCGGGAAGAACGCAATCGGGCAACAATGACCAGAATTGCAAAGATTGCTAAAAATCACCAAGTTAAAAAAACAACACCATTGAAACACGGAGGAACAGAGGAAGCGGATGGGCCGCGCCACCGCCAAAGCCGTTTTTAGTTACTGGTGGAAGGCATTGCAAAGACTTGCATGGAATATGTATTTTGCTGTTTGTGGCGCTCCTGCATCAGGCATGGATAACTGGACGCTGCAAGCAAGGTTGAAGCTATCTCTATTCTGTCAAAAACCTGGATATCGGAATCCCCCACTTCCGCTATGGTTTCTTCGGCGAATTTGAGTGAAACGCGTGAGGCAAGGGACGCAAAAGCGCGGGAAATCACGGTGGAGGGCCAAGCTGATTTCAACGCACGGTTTGGATCGTCAGAGTTTGAATCCTCTTTGTAAAGGTCATTCACGAGCTTCATGCCTTGCGCCACAACCGACCTTACCTTGTCTGTTTTCTGCATGCGCCAGTAAAGATTTCCTGACTCCGCCAGATACCGGCAACGGACAATCGCCGGGTAGCTTTCGATTGCCCTGGATAGTTCTTCAAGAGATTTAGAAGCAATCTCAGAATGTTCCTTTAGTGTTATGCGAGCGATTTCCGTCAGCACGTCTGCTTTGATGGAGCGGCCCTGGTCGATATCGCCGTCAAGGGAAAGAGCACGCGCCAGGGCGAGGGCCGGGTCATCCTTGACGGAGGCCAGTATCTCCTCCGCGCGCATGCGCAGCCGGATCGCGGCAAAATCCTGGTTTGCCACGCTGTTTACCGGCGCGGGACCATTCTTTCGGCTTAGAGTCATGGAAAGCATCGGGTCATGCGGCGCAACTTTATGCTGCCATTCCGGTTGCTGATTGTCATGCATCAACCTGGCGGCGGAAGATGGATCAAGGGCGTGCAGCACAGGTAAAAGCTGGAACAGACGATATTGATACAAAGACCCGAACGAGTGGGCCGAAGACTGCAGGCTTACAGTCACCTCCAGATGAGAATCCGCTACATTCTCATCCATGGCCGAATCCAGTAGCTGGTTCACGCCCTCAAGTACAAGGCCTGGCGATAGGTCTCTCCAAAACCGGACGATCATCGTGCCCAGATCTTCCATGCCAGCGCTCGCTCGCTTGTGCCGTTCCCGGTAAAGGGATAGTGCCTGGGCAAAGATGCGGTCGCGATCTGCGCGGTCATCCGGCGGCAGGGCTTTCAGGACCGCCATGGCGCGGTCATAAGGGTATTCAGCGCCCTTGCTTATCTCCGAGGAAAGCATTTCCATGGCTGCGTCCATGTCCCCCTTTTTTGCTGTTTCAGGGGCTTTGCGGGCCATGATCTGCTGCCTCACGTTTGCGCCAGCCAGAGACAGCAACTCGGCGGCTGGAGCTGGCCGCACTACAAGCAGGCGTTGCAGGCAATCGTATTCGATCTTTTCCTTGAAGGAGACGTCCAGATCTTCCGCGGGCGCCGTGACCGCTGCTTTACAGCTCTCCTCTAGTAGACGGCTTTCTTCGGCGGCATTAAAACTCGAATAAGCGCGTGCCACCAACAGGAAAGCATACGCTTTGTCCACTCCTCTTAAGTTGCGGGCAAGCGCTTCGGCTGTTCCCAGAACGCGTGTTGCATCCTGTTCAACCTTTTTCTCGTTTGCATTTAGGTTGCAAACTAGCGCGCAAAGTATAAGGCTGATAGATAGGTGCGTCGTTCTATTGGTCATAATTCGTACTTGCGAGATAAGGCAGGAAAGAATTTAAATCTTCCTGCCTAAAGGTGGTTCTATGCGGCTTTCTTTTTGCTGTCTTTGCTGCTATCTGTGGATGAATCCTTTTCCAATTTCTTGAGGTCAGCCTTCCATGAGCTTCCATCTGCAAAAACGATGCGCACGACAAAAAAGCCGACTCGCTTGATTTCGCCCGTGTTTCCAAAAAATGATGATGGGAACGGGTAGTCTACTGTTTCCCGGCGTTCGCCCGGCCCCATCGCTTTCTCTAACCGCAGCTCCGGGCCCAATTTCACGCTCGCTCCTTGGGAGGGGCTGCTAAAAATCCATCCTAGCTGATAGCCGGCAATTTGCTTCTTGCCCACGTTGAGCAAAACACCGTGCCGAAAGACGCTGTCCCTTGACACACTCAAGGACATTATTTCCGCCGGGGCGCCTTTGGCGCCTATCATGCCAAAAACAGTAGCCACGTTGGCTGCTGACTTGTTATCGCTCAAACTGGCTGGAGTAAGTCCGGAAATGTCGGTAGGCAGGCTCTTGCATACATTTCCGCCAATGCCGCCTCCACCTCCTCCACCACCATCGCCGCTGCATCTGCTGATCGTACAAGAGGTGCAGGTGCTTACGAGACAGCCGACACTCGATTGAACATCCGTACACTTGAAGCAATTGCCAGTGTCAGTACATGTCTGCGACTGGCATTGCCCGAATACTCGAACGGATGCCAGCAAGCAGGTAGTTGTAAACAGAAGGCTAAAGAGTTTCTTCATGACGTCCTCTTTCTTGCTATAGGAGCGATGTCAGGCATCGCTTGTTATTTATGGTTTGTTCTGCTGGAGAGTGTTGTTCAAGGCTGAAGCTGCGAGATAAGTTGTAGGGCGAAGCAGAACGTTCATGGCTTGGGCAGCCGATGAAACATAATAAGTGCGATATGTTTTATACACCGGAGTCTCCCTTTCTTGCGGAAACGCTAAACTGGTCCTTTACCTTCTCCGGGGATTTACACAACAAATGGCTGCCCCATCTGGGAATAAGAGCGCCAGAAAATTGACGAAAGCGTATACCCAGGCACCTATAGTGTCAAGCGCATTTCAGGTACGCGCATTGAAACCCTAAACTCCCATGCCACCGCGTTCCTTTGATAGGAGTGACAGCAGGCGCACCATGCGTTTGCATTAGAGATTCTTCATTTCGCTTTTGGAACTTCGGAAAAAATCGGAGCAAAGGATTCTCAAAAGATGCAATCGCACTCGGGCAGAGCTGATGTTGAGGGGCCACGGTGAATAGTGATCATTGAGGACCTTACGCTTTTACTAGTTCGGGAGACGCGGACCTGGCGGTGGAGTTCTTGGCCACAAGTTTGGCGCAGTTTTCTACAAAGTCGCGCTCTACGGCCGGCTTGAAAGTCGCCATGAAATAGCTTTCCACGTTGAAGACGCCAATCAGTGCAGTCCCGGCCAGTACAGGCACTGCGATCTGCGACTTTATCAGGTCTGATGCCTGCAGGTAATGTGGTTCTTCTGCAACATTGTCTGCGGCGATCGTGCGGCGCATGGAAGCGGCAAATCCGCATAAGCCCTGGTTGAAGGAGATCTTTGTATTAGGCGTGAAGCTGCCCACATGCGGCCCCAGCGTGAGCGTGGAAGGGTCTTTCTTGTCGACCAGGTAAAACCCAACCCAGTTATACCGGGGTATGTGCAGGTGGATTCGTTGTGACATCCGCTGCATCAGCGGTTCCGCGTCAGGGGCTGATCGAGCGAAGTCCTCAAATTCTTTCAAGAGGTATTTGTGGGGCATTGCAAAGGCACTCTATAACCTCTATCAGCAAGCAAGCGACGGAATTGA
>DATBCN010000170.1:0-6964 GCA_036270475.1 Candidatus Angelobacter sp.
AGCGTGATCTGTTTTTTCGCGCCCGCATAGAGAACCAGCTTTTCCAGTTCACGGCTCACCAGCATCATGTCCGCGCCCAGCGCGTCAATCAGTTCGCGGGCCGCGTCCTGCTCCACCTTCACGCCCTCTTTCAATCCCTGGTCGATGATCCAGCGCATGCCGTCAGCTTCTTCCACGCGCGCCAGCTCCACCATGCCGCAGAATTCGCCCAACGTCTCCCGGATGCGCTCATAGCGGTCCTTGTCCTGCATCTCCATGCGGCGGACATCCGATGGAATGCTGATGTGGTCAGCAACAAAAATAATCACCGCATCAGGATTTGGGCCTTTCATGTAGGTTTCAATGGCGGCGAATTCGTCCGCGTGTGAGCCGCGGGTATAAAGCTCTTTCACTCCGCGGACAAAAAACACCTGAAACGGCGCCATGAGTGAAGGCGTTCGCGCGCGGTCCAGGACTTCAGCAACGCTTACCTGGGAAAGATCAAGATCATGCAGGCTGAAGTCGCGCAGGTCAGCCGGGACAAGGTGCTGCAGCAGCGCCTGGCGGCACTGGTCACGAAAGAAAACCTCGTCGCCTATCAGCACGTAACCAGCGCGGAGTTTGCGTCCGGCAACCTCTGAGGCGAATTTCTCTGCCGGAGCAAAGCTGCGTCCCGGCATCAGAATGCCTCCAGCATGTCGCTCACCAGCGTGCGGGCAAAGTCCTGTGACATGCGCTGCAGCGCCGGAGTCTCTTCTTCAAAAAAGCTGGTGACCTCGCGCGAGACCTGGTATTGCTGGCGGAAGGTGTAATTCGGGTTTTCAAACAGCACGTGCCCGCTGTGGTCGATGAGAGAAACTTTCATCGCGACAGTCACCACGGCGCTGGAGATGCGTCCCGTCTGCGCGTCATAAGTAAGGGGGGACGCCTGCGCCGAGATTACCGTGCCTTTCAACACTGCATCAGAATCATGCCCGGAGTCAGCCGTGATCTGATATTTTGACCGCGAGAGAAGTTCGCGGACCACGTCCCGCGTAAGCACCTGCTCAATTCGATATGTTTGCGTCTGATTGATAAACACGGGTACGGCGATGGTGCGCATGCTGGCGGGCAATCGCGTGGCGTGGCCGGCGGTGTGATAACCGCAGCCCGTAAACGCGGCAAGACTGATGATCGCGGCCGGCAAAAACAACAATGCCCTCTTCACTGGACTTTTCCATGCGGCCTTACAGCGGCCAGGGCAGTGGCGCAATCGGCGGCAGTGAGCGCGGCAAGGCGCAGATTATCGACGGCGGCCCAGAGCCAGAATCCGTTTTCATGGACCGCGTCACGGTGAACGGCCACCAGTATCTCGTCCTTGCCGGCAACGTTCACGTTGCTGGGCGAATCCTCCGGAGCGCGCGCCATCTGGACGTGTTCGCCAGCCAAGCGGCGCGAAAGATCATCGGCGGAAACGCCTTTGGCCATCTCAAGATAGATGGAAAACGTATGCGCGTGAAAGACCGGCGCCTGCACCAGCGTGATCGCCGGCATGGGCGCGTGGCTGCCCAGTAGCTTGCGCAGATGGCTGGCAATCCTCCGCTCCGTAACCTGCAGCGGCTGTGCCGCAGCGAGTCCAAAGCGGTCCAGCATGTTGAACGCCACTTGCGCGCCAAAAACGGTGGTAGGCATCTGCTGGAACGATAGAAGATTGATGGTCTGTTCGTGCAGTTCGTCCATGCCGCTGCGGCCCTGCTCGGAAACCGGTTCAAATACAGAGGCCACGCTGTTGTGGACTTCTCCGGCTTTTTTGGCGCGAAGCAGTAAAAGCGCCAGCACCACGGCCGCGGGATGCGCGGTGACAATCGAGCTAGATTCCAGCGTAAAGTGCGTCGGCTCGCCCAGTTCCCGCTCCACCCACGGAGCGCAGATCGGCACGTTCAACTCGGCTTCCAGCGCGTAGGACATGTCCACAATCGCGCTGCCGGCCTCCCGTGCCAGCTTCCACTTTTTGCGGGTAAAGTTTTCGTCAGAGGCAAAGAATGTAAAGTCCATTTGCGCCAGTTGGTCGCGGCCCACCGGCTGCACCAGCGCAACTTCATCCTGCACGCGCTCCAGTTGCCCCAGGGACTCATCGTCATCCAGCAGTTTGATCTCCGTGGCAGGGAAGTTGCGTTCTTCCAGCACGTCTTTCAGTTCTTTGCCTTTGAGGGTGGCTCCGCCGACAATGGCCACGCGGAAGAGGTTCTGTGTCTCGGTCTTCATCTTGATTCGGGAGCTTCATTATAGGCTGGCGGCGCGGTTTCCGCGGGCTTGCGGCGAAATGTATAGGACAGCCGGAAAATCACGCCACTAAGCATGTAAGTTACCGCCAGCACAAACAGCAGGTAGTTATGGAAAAAAACCAGCAGGTAGAGAAAGGCGGCAATCAGCACAATACTCTGGAAAGGCCGCCGGTTGCTCGGATTCAGGTCCTTAAAGCTGTAAAACCGCCAGGTACTGACCATCAAAAAGCCAACCACCAGCAGCAGGGCAAACCATAACGGCGCAAGTTGCGGCCACAGAATCGGATATCCCTTTACCAGATGGATGGTTGCGGCAATCACGCCGGCGCCGGCAGGGATCGGCAGCCCCACAAAATATTTTCTGCCGGGCCGTCCGGGGTTCGATGGTTGCGGATTGAGCTGAATATTAAATCGCGCCAGACGGCTGGCGCCTGCCACTAGAAAAATAAAAGTCGCAATCAGCCCCAGTTGCACCATCTTGTCATGTACGGCGGGAAAGCCGCGATCTGGCAGCAGGCTAAAGCCCCACATCCAGGCCAGGACAGCAGGCGCAACGCCAAAAGTGATTACATCCGCCAGCGAATCAAATTCTCGGCCAAAATCGCTGGTGGTGTTGGTCATGCGGGCAATGCGGCCGTCCAGTCCGTCGGCTACAACGGCAACCCCAATGGCCATGGCGGCATGGTCAAAATGCCAGAATTCCTGGCGCGTGCCCAGCACGGTCTGGCTCAGCGCATAATATCCCGCGCCGATGTTGGCCGCGGTAAAGAGTGAAGGCAGAATGTACATGCCTTTGCGCATGCGCCGCTTTTCAGCGGGCGGAAACTGGTCTTCCCAGCGTCGCATTGGTAAAGGAAGCTTCATCGCGTGGCGCTCGCATTCTCCCGCGCGCTTGGTGCTGCGTTCCGCGGGACCAGCGCCCGCGCCAGCACGCTTGATCCGCCCTGCACGCGGTCTCCCAGCTTCACGCTGATCTCCGCCGGCTGCGGAAAGATCACGTCAGTCCGCGAGCCAAATTTGATCAGGCCCACGCGCTGGCCCCGTTGAATCGTCTCACCCGGCTTGTGATTGAATACGATCCTGCGCGCCAGCAGGCCGGCAATCTGTTTGAACACCACGGTCATGCCTTCACCTTCCACGGTAACAATGTTCTGTTCGTTGTTTTCGGCGGAAGCCCCGTCCATGGCATTGCCAAACTTGCCTTTCTGGTACACGGCGGCTTTGATTACGCCGCTGATGGGCGCACGGTTTACATGTACGTCAAACACGTTCAGAAAAATGCTGATCCGCGTACAAGGCTTTCCGTTCAACTGCGTGGACGAAATGTCCGTTACCTTGCCGTCAGCCGGTGAAATCACCAGCCCCGCTCCGGAAGGAATGGTGCGCTCGGGGTCGCGAAAAAACCACAGAAAAAAAGCCGCCAGCAGTAAAGGTATAAGGACAAGGAAGGGTGAATGCGTCAGCCAGCCGATCGCGGCGGCCACCAAAAGCATCCCCAGAGCGTAATAAATCCCGTCGCGGACCATTCAGCCTTGATTATAGCGATTTGGCGCTCCGGCGCGGATGAAGTTCTTGCTTATGCCTGTCGACCGCGCTGGTTCCGGCCTGCGGCTGTATCTTGTTCCGATGCAGTCAGTTGTGCGTTTGAAAAGCCCCACGCCCAATTTTTTTGTGTTCCCTTATATTTTTAGAGCCGCTTTGACTCTACTAGGGTAGAAGCAAGTTTATCCGTCAGAAAACTGCTGACACGTTAAGGGGCACGGACCCGGAAGCCGTGCCCCTTGAATATTTTTGCCCTACTTGCCTTTGGACGTATCTGCATGTACGGACGGCGTGGGGGCGGCAGCGGTATTCTTTTCCGCCAGCCTGCGGGAGCCTGCCCACACCAACTGTAGTCCGGCAAAAATTGCAAGCATGGCAACAACCGTCTTTAGCCTTGTTGCTGGAATTCTTCGCGCCAGCAGGCATCCGAGCGCTACGCCTGGAATCCCGCCGGCCAGAAGCTGAAAAAGTATCGGCATGCTGACCGAACCAAAGCTCCAGTGAAACGCGCTGCCAATAACTGCCAATACCAACCCAAACAGCAAGTCAGTTCCCACCACCTGTCCCGGAGTCATTTCTGAATAGTTGAGCAACAGGACCGTTCCCAGAGCTCCTGCGCCTGCGGATGAAAATCCGGATTCAACGCCGATGGGCAACGCGAGCCACGGAAGCCAACGGGAGTTTTTCCCGGCAAATGACTGGTTCTGTATGCGTCGAATAAAGGTCACACTGGACGATGCCATCAGGATGGCGCCAAGCACAATGATGACAACCGGGCTACCCGCATTTCGGTTCATCAAGCGCAGTATCGCAATGCCTATCAGCAGACCTGGCACAGCGCCCTTTAACAAGAGCCAAAGATACTTTGAGTGAATCTGCTTGCCGGCCAGATAAAAAGGAGCGGCAATCAATCGCAAAACACCGGCAAAGAAAAAAGCCGTACCCACGGCTTCGCCTGAGGCCAAACCCGCGATAAGCACCAGGGCGGGAACGGTAAAACTTCCGCTCCCAACCCCGGTCATTCCTACCGCCATGGCAATCATGAATCCAATTACGGAGTACATTACAGTTCCCTCTCAGAAAACGTGTGGATGCCGCATTCCAGTTTTGTGCCGCTCCAGCGGCCGGACCGTGCGTTGTTGGGATCAGTGGGAATTTTTGTGCAGGGTTCGCACCCGATGCTCAAATAACCCTGGTCATATTGCGGCAGGTAACTCAGGCCGTTGCTGGCGGTGTAGTCCCAGACCTGTTGCCAGCTCCAATCCGCCAAAAGACTTGCTTTCAGCAGGTTCTTACCGCTTGGCAAACGGTGCAGCTCCACTTTCTTAAGGTTCTTTCGCGTAGGGGACTGCTCTCGTCGCAAGCCGGTAAACCAGATTTCATACGGCTCCAAAGCCTGCATCAGCGGTTCCACCTTGCGCAGCTGGCAGCATTGCGTGGGATTGACCACGTACAAGATTCCCAGCTCAGACTCTTGCTGCTGCACCGTTTGTAGTGGAGCCACATTCACCAGATTCAGCTTCCACTCTTTGGCGATGCGGTCGCGGTATCCATACGTCTGGGCAAAGTGATAGCCGGTCTCAAGAAACAAGACGGGAATCGAGGGGACACGTTTACGCAACAGATCCAGCACAATCATGTCCTCAGCCTGAAAGCTGCATGTCAAACAGGCCCGCTGCCCAGCGTAAGTGCTCAGGAGGGTATCCAGAGCGGCATCCGGAGTAAGGTTCTCAAGGCTTTCAGCGATTGACGTTGTGCTCATCTCAGTTTCCCTTTCAATACTCTTATTTCCTGTTTGTGATCCGCAGCGATTCAGCCAGCAGCAATACTTGCCGCGCGGCGTCGACATCTTCCGCGGCAAGGTTCAACCTATCCAGATCGAAGTAGCGATTGCCGGCTACCGCTTCCAGTTCCGCTCGCTCTTCCGGCTCAAGCGACGGGTTCGCGTAAACCACCACGGACCCGGTTGCGTACAGGATGGCCCACGAATCTCTTGCTGAGATCAGAGAGATTTCGTTTGCATCCAGCACAATGGCTTCAAACCTTTCCTCAAAAAGCGCGCGTTCCAGTCGTTTCGCCAGCGCTCCCCTGGTGGTTAAAAAAATGGCGGGATAATGTCCATGACGCTGGTACCGCTCCAGGTTTGTCACTGGAGTTTCCGCGCCCAGCGCCGGCGGAGACGGTAATACGTCAGCGCGGCTTATATCAGTACTTTTTGGAAGAGGCGCTTGAATCATCCCCGCGCCCAGCGTTGCATTGGTGAGAGGATCAATGATGATGAAGCTGCCGGTTGTACGGTTCTGCCGGTAGGCATCAAAGAAGAGCGGACTGCTCGTCTGAAGTTCCACGGTCGCAATATCGTTCATGTGAAGCTGCTCAGCCTGCTCCGGCTCCAGACTCTTGATGTCCACGCGGTGAACGATTTTTATGATCTTGCCGCGCACCTGGCGCGAGGTTTGTTTGATCAGATAGTTTTGTTCTGTCGATGAAGACTGGGCGTGCATCCAGACCACCGTGGCCTCAAAACGTTTTGCCACATGGGGCAGGTTGTCCTGGTGCACCAGCATGTCACCCCGGCTCAAATCAATCTCATCTTCAAGCTGAAGCGTTACGGACATGGGAGCAAATGCCTCGGCAAGCTCTCCGTCATACGTGACAATGGATTCAATGCGTGATTGCCGGCCGGAAGGAAGAGCTGTAACCACATCACCCAGGCGGACTACGCCACTGGCTACTTGGCCCGCAAATCCGCGAAAACTGGCATCAGGGCGGACCACATACTGCACCGGGAACCTGAAGTGTTTCATTCGGGGAGCGGCGGCGTGCGGAACCGTTTCAAGGTGTTCCAGGAGCGAAGGGCCTGAATACCACGGCGTTCGCTCGCTGCGCTCAACCACATTATCCCCAGCAAGAGCGCTCACTGGAATGCACTGCACGTTGGCAATACCAAGCCGCTCAGCCAGTGCGGAGAATTCTTTTTCCAGCAGGAGGAACCGCTCTTCACTGTAGTCCACCAAATCCATCTTGTTGATTGCAGCCAGGACATTCGGTATCCCCAGCAGTGATGAGATATAGGCATGCCGCAGTGTCTGCGGCAACAGGCCCTTGGCGCCATCCACCAGAATGACTGCCAGGTCCGCGGTGGAAGCTCCGGTGGCCATGTTGCGCGTGTACTGCTC
>DATBCN010000171.1:0-12616 GCA_036270475.1 Candidatus Angelobacter sp.
ATGTCAGGCCCGCAAGCCCTTCGCGACAGTCAATTGGTGAAGGTAACGGAGGCAAAATAGGACCGGGATAAGCAAAATCTGTCGTCCAGAACACCCACAAGCCTGATAGATACGGGCACAATTGGCACATTGGTGCGAGAGCGGGTGACTCGCCAAAAAATTGGTTGAGGTACATAACGTCCTGTTCAGGGATAGAGCGAATCCCTCTCTCCACCAAGTGCCATATTTTTCTTGAGTCACCATTCTTTGCGGCGTTCCATTTCAGGAGTATTTACATTTTTTTACACGGACTTTCATTGCCTCGCCATCGGCCAATGTGGTCTGCTGGTGTTGGCCTTCTCCAATTTCAGGCCAATCCACCCTTAGTTCTGCGCGGAGGACTATCAATGAAACTCTTTGCAAAGGGTCTTTTCCTTCTTGTTGGGCTGGGATGCAGTACCGCCTATGCCCAAACGGTACCTGCTAATCCCACCAGCTTTAAACATGTGGTTGTAATCTTTCAGGAAAACCGCACACCGGATAACCTCTTTCAAGGTCTATGCACCACTCCCACCATCTGCAGCACGACGCCAACCACGTCGCAATACAATATTCAAACCAGCAACTGGCTGGACAAGACCTCTCCTGGCGGCGTCATTCAGCCGGGAACCGTTCAACTGGCGAATGCCTACGATCTTAGCCACGCTCATTCCGCATGGGTGGCCCAATGCGACCTAAATACAACCACGAATTTTTGCCGGATGGATGGGGCAGCCAGTGTGAATTGCAGCGGTACTTGTCCCACGCACCCGCAGTTCAAGTTTGTCGACAATTCAGCCGGGAATTTGAACCCCTATCTCACGCTTGCGACGTCCTATGGCTGGGCCAATTACATGTTTCAAACCAACCAAGGCCCAAGCTTCCCGGCACATCAATTCATTTTTGGCGCCACCTCAGCCCCTAGTAGCGATGAGGACCATAATGGCACTTACGCCTCGGAAAACATGAGCGGAACGGGCGCGGGCGCCGGTTGCCTTGCGGACCCGGGCGTCCTGGTGCAATTGATCGACTCCACGGGGACCGAGGCCCCCAACAATAAGATCTATCCCTGCTTCGAGCACAATACCGTACCTGATCTGGCCAATATCGCCAGTTGGCGGTATTACGCGCCCGGACCAGGTTCCATCTGGACAGCCCCCGACGCGATCATCCACATCTGCGGGCCGGTCAACGGCCAATGCCAGGGAGCTGATTGGGTCAACAATGTTGACGCCACAAACCCGGCCGACTTCTTGAACGATGTGAACAGTCCCACCTGCAAGCTTCAGCAAGTGACCTGGGTGATACCTACTGCGGCAAATTCTGATCACGCCAGATCCAACAACGGCGGCGGGCCGGCCTGGGTCGCGTCACTGGTGAACGCCATTGGCAACAGCACATGCAAGAACGCTGACGGCAGCAGCTATTGGGACACAACGGCCATCTTTATTACATGGGACGACTGGGGAGGATGGTATGACCACGAGGTGCCCACGATCCTGGCCTCACCTTTCGGAGGCTACCAGTTGGGATTCCGCGTCCCGCTCATCGTGGTTTCCGCGTTTACTCCCGCTGGGCTTATCAACAACAACCGGCATGATTTCGGCAGCGTTGTCCGGTTCATGGAACAAAACTTCGGCATCACGGAGGGTGCGTTGACCTTTGCCGACAGTCGTGCCAAGACGGACTTGACCGGCTTCTTCACTTTAAAGACAGCGCGCAAGTTCGTGACGATTCCGGGGGGACAGAGCGCAGCGACTTTCCTGGCTCAGCCTGTGGCAGGCCCGGATGACGATGACGACTAGATAGCATCAACCCTATTCATCACTAGTCTGGAATCTACATTCTTACTCACTGCGGCATCCCGGCTGCTTTGGATTGCTTAAATCACATCCACAGCCGGAATGCCGTGGCTTTATCGAATCAGACAAGAGCACTCAGGGCTGGGGCACGGCGGAAAATGAGTGCTGGATTTTCCTTGTGATGAGTGGCGCTGAAACGAACATACCCATTCGACTCAGCGATGCGGATGGACGGAGTGTTATCGGGATGGATGATGCATACGGTCTGCCGTCTTGAAAAATGTTCGTCAGACCAGGCGATCGCGGCTTTCACCGCCTCCGTCGCATACCCTAAACCATGCTTCTCGGGCGTGAGCGCCCAGCCGATTTCCGGGATTCCGTGCACCGATGGAGAGATGTCACGCTTGTGGTCCGCGAACCCGACTTCGCCGACGAAGGCGCCATTCACTTTTTCTTCAACCAACCAAAATCCAAAGCCCTTTAAGGCCCAGTGACCTACATATTTCAGCAGTCTGGTCCAGGTTTCTTCTCGCGAGAGTCGTCGATTTCCGATGAATCGAACCACTAGAGCATCCGCCCACATTGCGGCACAGTACTCAAGGTCCGCTTCAGTATGCCCACGCAGTCGTAAGCGATCGGAAGTTATCGTTGGTATCTTTAAAGCCGATCCGGGCAGACCCAAATTGATCATGAATGATCCTATCAAAATGAATCCGACTCTTTATACACAAGGCAATTTCTTGAAAAAGGCCGGGATACACGGGCATTGAGTGCAAAAGCTTCAGGTGATGCGGCCTTCCAAATGCCACTTTTCAAGGGCCGGAAATTGGCACGGTAACGGCTGTAATGGTCATATGAACTCAGCAGAGGAGCCTCCGCTTTCCGCAGCCCCCGGGACAAATGTTTTCAATCCGTAAGTCTTGAAGGCTGTCGCCTCTCTGTTTATGCCTATGAAATTATTTGCACAGATACCGACATAAATTGTTAAGAAATATATCCAGGTTGGACTGGATGGCGCAAAAGGTTGCAACAGTGGTTGCGTAAAAGTTAGAAGAGCCTGGATAGTTTGCGATAGATTCAACTGAAATATCGTCACACGAAATATTCATTTGACAATCTCCAATCTCAGATTAAAATCGTGCTCCGATTCCCGAATTAGTTTCACCCCAGGTTCGAAAAAGCTAGGGAAAGTGTAGCTTCCCGGCAGTTGAGCAGTGAAAGCAGATAGAACGTCTGCTACTTCTGTGGAGGTCAGGGTGCGCTCAAGGGCGTGGTTGTGGGTAGTTCTCGGCCTGTTCGCTAACGTCGCGTTCTCTCAAAATCTAAGGAAGATTGGCGAGCTTGAACTCGGGGTGCAGGGAATCTCCGCCACGGTCCAGCCGGCCAATCCAACCATCCCCAAGAACACCGCCGCGGGAGTAAGAATCGTTGTCAATACGCCTTCGGGGGCATTGAGTTCGGCCGATGTCGCCAAGTTTCTTGGCGGCAGTTTTGAAGTCCATGGCGAGCTTTCCGGGCCGGGACTGGCCGGGACCGTCACTCTTCCCGTGGTTGATCCAAACGGCGGAACGCCGATTGTCGATCCCCTGCTGCTGCCCATTCCGCCTTTGAGTGAAGCCGGCGATTACACGCTGAGCAACTTGCGCATCATCGTGAACGGCAGTCCCGCGCTGGACGTTTCGCCGGCCACGATTCCGGTAAAAGTAATTGACCAGGTACTGATTACTTCCGTGGAGACGCGGCCACTGACGCTGGATGAGATCAAGGCCGCCGGCATTGTTCTGGATAGCAGTGATTTCCTGGGCTTCCAGTTCACTATTGGGCTGGCACTGCAATCGAATGCCACCACGATTTCATTCCCGGTCGTGTTTGACCGCAAAGGCGTCCCGATACCGCAGCCACTGCTGCCGCCAGGTCCACCGACACGCGATCAAGTGCCGATCCCAACGATTGTCCCTGTATTGCTGAATTTGACTGATGTGAATGGCAATCCCGTGGGTGAAAATGCGCTGAAGCTGCCGAATGGGAACCCTGCTCCGGTCAAGATACCCAGCGTGCTGGTGATTCCGGGCGATATCGGCTTTTTAAAGCAGTTCTTCTCCGCGCAATTATTTGTAGCCAATGGAGCGCCGGGCGGCTCCGGCCTTGTTGTCCATGACGTGAATGGGACGATCAATCTTCCGCCGGGAGATGACGGAGTGGTGGGTACGGCGGATGATCCACTGAGCCTGCCCAATACTAAAGATGGGCCGGAACCGGCAACCAAGACCGTGCGCGGCGTGGGACCTGACGCCAAGCCGGGGACCGCGGACGATGTGAACATCCTGAATCCGGGCGATCAGGGGCAGGCGGAATTCATCCTGCGCGGAGAAAAAGAAGGCTTCCATCAGATCAGCTTCAATATCCAGGGCATTCTGGAAGGTCTGGCGACAGGACCGGTCACCGTAAACGGACTGGCGCAGGGCGGAGTGCTGGTAAGGAACCCGTTCTTTGATCTTACGTTTGCCGTGCCGGCGATCGTGCGCAACGGCGAGCAGTTCAAGGTCTACGTTACAGTAAAGAACCTCAGCCAATCGGTGGCAAACGCAGTCAGCCTGACGATAGATTCGTCGCGGCTCAGCGGTGCGACCCTACTGAGCGATCCGACGCAGCTCATCAATACCATCGCCGGAGGCAGCGCAACCACGCTGACATACACGTTCAAGAGCCTGCGCACCGGCCAGGTGGTTGCCAGCTATCTCCACTTTGACACCACTGATGGTTCCACCGGCGAATTGAAGTTTACTCTCGGCGTGGGTGAACGCGGCATACCACTTTCGCCCGATACGCTGGTACTGCCTTCATCGGTTGAGAACCTGCCGCAGTCAGTGATTGACGCGGCGATGCTGGTCCTGGGAGAGGGTTGGAGCATTGCAAACGCGCCCAATGGGACGTTGCCGCCGAAGGTGATCCGCACGAATAAATCCGTGGTCACACAGAAGGCGCTGGCGCTGGCGGAAGCCGGGCTGAGGGCAGGACTTGGCCAGCCGATGCAAGATGCGTTGCGCGACCTGCTGGCTGATTTCTATGGCGGCCAGCCGCTCGATGCCGGGTTTGATCAACTGCTGCGGAGCACGCAGGGTGGACAGAACTTTGAACGCGCCGTGGGCGCCGCGCTGGCTGCACCGGTCAACAGCACCGGTGGCGCACTCAACTTCCAAAATGACTTGACGAGCGTGTTTGCTTCCGGGCCGGACTTTGTTTCATTCGCCGTTGCCAGCGGAACGGGAGCAGCCCCGGTTGGATTTACATTCACTGATGGAAACGGCAACGTTTCCCAACAACTTGGCTCGGTCACGCCTCTGCCCACCGATGTTCCGGGCTTTGGCCACGTTCCGCTCAGCAACATGGACGCCGCGCCTATTTTGGGCCTGCTGACGGCACCCACGGTCTTTCCTTACACGCTGCAACTGACGGGCACAGGGCCGGGGACAGTCGATCTGGCCATCTCCATGCCTCACGGTGATGGCAATGTTATTCGGGGACAGATCGCCGGTGTCGCGGTAACGCCGGGACTACGGGCGCGGGTAAGATTGGATTCAACGCAACCGGACCGGCTGGTGTTGGAAATAGACACGGGCCGTGACGGCTCATTCGCCACGCAACAGCCTCTGAGCACCACCATCGTTACTCCGCAAGGGCCGCGATTTGTCTCCGCCACGATTATTGGCCCGGAAACGCTGCCCGGCGCAAGCTCGCTTGGCGTGCAGATGGCGCTCCTGTTTGACCGCGTGGTGGATTCCACCGCCGCGCAGGAAACCAGCAATTATCAGATGCCCGCGAACGCCGTGCAGAAGGCAAAATCACAGCTCTCCGGGCGCATCGTGGTGGCAAATTTGCAGCAGCCGGAAGGTCCCTATGTGCCTTCGTCGGTCACGGTGAGCGGCATTGCCGACGCACGCGGAGCGATTGGCGCGGGCGGTACCGTGCCGCTGCAAACCAAGATTCAAGATCCTGGGGCCGTGGTTTTGGGCAGAGTATTCAACGCTGACGGCACGCCAGTAAGTTCGGCGATTGTTACTTACAGCACGGTCCCGCCCGCGGATTGCCTCACAGAATCAGACGAGCTGCCGGTTGGCGTTGCCAACGTGCAGGTAAGCGCGGATGGACGATATGAGTTCCGCTATGTACGGCAAGATTCATGCGGAATGCCGTTCCAGATTTCCACGCAAGATCCGAACACGGGCGGCTTGCGGCAGTTGAGCAACTTTGTCCGCATACCCGGGCAGCAGTTGATTATGGACCTGCCAATCCTGGGCAAGGGATCAGTGGCGGGAACGGTGCGCGATCTGCTTGGCAATACCGTGCCTGGCGCAGCGGTTGTAGTCCTGAGCCAGACCGATACGCAGATTGGCGCTCAAGCCACGGCGGACGGCAACGGACACTACTCGGTTTCAGGCGTAACCGTTGGGCCGGTGAGCGTCCAGGCGGGCAAGGGAAACAGTATTGGCCGCAGCGCCGGTAACATCCCGCGCGCAGGAAATACAGCCACTATTGATGTAACGCTGGATAGCGGACAACTGAATGTTTCCGGCCTGCTGCAAAAGCAGGAAAACGGAGTGACCGCGCCAGTTCCGAACTGGCCGGTGGTTTACGAAATCGCCGACACTTTCGGTTCCATTCCAGTGGCAGTTGTGAATACCGATGCCACAGGCCACTTCACCTTTACCAGCGTGCCTACGGGCAACTTTACTATTGCAGCGCAGTTGACCGTCAATGACCGGGGATCGATAACCGGGTTTGCCACGGCCAACCAGAATTTGACCGGTGAAAACATCACCATTGTGATCAACACCGCCAACCAGGGGACGGTGACGGGAAAAGTTTCTCTGCCGGATGGTTCACCGGCGGGTGGCGCGGTAGTTTTTGGCGGCTTCGCCGGCGTCCTGAGCAATGCTGACGGCACATATGTTCTTCCTGGCCAGCCTGTACGGTCAGGATCACAAACAATTTCCGCGCAAACCAGAGACGGATTGCGTTCCGGCAGCACCACGGTTTCCATCACGCTGCCGGGCCAGACTGTTCCTAACGCCAACATTGTTCTTTCCGGCCTGGGAACGGCGAAGTTTACCGTGCTTGACAGCAGTGGAAAGCCCGTTGCCAACCAGAATGTTGCCCTGATTTCCGGGTCGTGTCCTTTTGCTTGCGGCTGCGATCCCAAAGCGACCGGTCCGGATGGTGTAGCTACATTCACTGGTTTGCCTGTTGGCCAGGTAAGCGCCGTGGCAATTTCCAGTTCCTTTGACGTCTCCAGTGCCTCGGCATCGATTGTGGCGGATGGCACGACCGGTTTCGGCGTGATGCGATTTGCGGGCGTAGGCAGCGTGACCGGAAACGTGCTGTCCCCGGATGGGACGCCCGCTTTTGGAGCGGACATCGCTCTCACCTCCAATGTATTCGACCATGATACTTGTTCACTGGTGCAGAGCCAGTCACAACGGATCTCCACTGATCTCAGCGGCAATTTCCACTTCAGTAATGTGCATGTCGGGAAGGTTGGAGTAAATGCCTCACAGGTGTTCTTCCCGACACAGGTAGGCGCGCAGGGAGCCATTTCCACGGCCGGCCAGACCGTGAACTTCAATCTGAAGCTGGTCAATACGATCTCGGGCGTCCTCTCCGGGACGGTGTTCCTGCCGGATGGAATTACGCCAGCAGGCGCAGGCATTGAGGTAACAGCCAACGGCCCGCTGCCGGATGTGACGGTGGCAACAGACGCCAACAGTCATTTCAAGTTTGCCAAGATTTTTCCGGAAGGCACTTATAAGGTCACGGCGCGAGATGCGGTAAGCGGCGGCGTTGTCCAGGACACGCTGTTTTTACGCGCGGGACAAGATATGGCGCATGACATGCGCCTGAAGGGCCGAGGCACAGTGACGGTGCAAGTGGTGGATGGCTCAAACCATCCCGTAGATACGGCATTCGTTAAGTTGACGGAAACCACGTTCCCGAATTCTGTCCAGGAAGACGCGGTGCAGCCGGCCAATCAGGGCAGCGTCACGTTTACGCAGGTTTTTGAAGGGCCATTCACGATTGAAGCATCGGATATTGTGGGCCGCGGCGGAAGGACTGCGTCCATTCTTCCCAATCCGGGCGACACAGTGAATGTTGTGGTGCAACTCACCACGGCAGGGACTGTGCAAGGCCATTTCCTGCTGCCGGACAGCTCGCCGATTCCGTTTGGCACGGTGCGTTTGCTGGCCAACGGCCGGCAAATTGGCCAGCTCACAACAGACGGCAACAGTGATCCGGGCGCATTCAGCTTTACGTTTGTTCCTGCCGGGCCGGTGCGGCTTGAAGCTCAGGACCCGGTTACGGCGCGCACAGGCGTGGCCGCCGGCAACATCACTACGGATGGACAGATTCTTGTTCTGGACGTAGTGGCGCAGGGGTTGGGTACGGTCACTGGGTTAGTGACCCTCAATGGAGCGCCAGAACCAGGAGCATCAGTCGACGTTTTCTCTGGCAGCTACCACGCCACCACGCTGGTGGATGCAACTGGCCGTTACCTGATTTCCGGCGTGCCGGAAGGCCACATAACCGCCAACGCCAGCTTGCAAAATGGGTTCCTTGCGGGCACGGCATCTTCCACGCTGGTGGGTGATGGATCACAACTCAATCTTGATGTGGCTTTGCGCGGTTCAGGAAGCCTTTCCGGCCAAGTCCTGCAAGCAGACGGAGTGACTCCGGCGGCAGCGTCCCTGGTTACGGTGCAGGTAGGCGGACAAGGCGGTGGAACGCAGTCGGTTACGACAGACCCCAACGGAAATTTTGCCTTTGCCACGGTCCCCGCGGGCACTGCGTCAATCTTTGTGACGGTCCTCGGCAGCATTGACGAGGCGCAGTCCAGCACTGAAATTCTCTCCGGCTCCACGGTGCAGACGACGGTCCGCTTGAACGGAATTGGGTCGATCACGGGACACACGCTGGATTCATTGGGCAATCCTGTTAAGGGGCACGTTACGGTGAGTGGAACCGGAGCTTTCCCCTACAGCTTTGTGATTGACAGCAGCACGGACGGCAGCTTCGCTCTGCCGCAGGTGCTGGCAGGAACATTCACCGCGAGCTTGAGCGTGGATTCAGCCGTGACGTTATTCGGATCAACCTCCAGCAGCGTTCTGCCAAAACAGAATACTGACATCACGATCCAGGTGCAGCCGAGCGGTACGGTGATTGGAACTGTATTCCGTTCTGATGGCGTATCGCCAGCAGCGGGCGCAACGGTAACCCTAACGCTCGACCGCGGCGGCGCTGTGGTTGTCCAGTCGCAGACAGACGGGACTTTCACGGCACGCGGAATTCCCCTGGGCGGATTTACAGTGCGCATCAATGATCCGGTAAGCACCGGCCAGGCATTGGTCCAGGGCGCCAGCATCACCGCGAACGGACAGACGTTTGATCTAGGCAGGATCGTGTTGAACGATTCTCCTCTGGCAGTGGTTTCATTTGACCCGGCGGATGGCGCGACAGGGGTGCCAACCAACCAGCCGATCAGGATCGCATTCAGCAATCCGCTGCAGTCACTTGCCGGGATTTCCTTTACCGCGAACGGCAACAATTTGTTCCTGACGGGCAGCCTCTCAACAGACGGCAAGCTGGCGACTTTCACGGGAACGCTGCCGGATTCATCGCAAATCGTAGTTACGGTCAGCTCCAGCGTGAGCGATGTGTTCGGGCGTCATCCAGCACAAACGACCACGGCAACTTTCCAGACGATAGATCTGCAGCCGCCGTTTGTTGCCTCGATTGTGCCCGCGAACGGCGCGATTCAAGTGCCGGCGACGAGCACGGTCACGGTGAACTTCAGCGAACCGCTTTCGGCGACGACAAATCTGACGGGATTGATTGTTGTCAGCGGCCCATCGGGAGTCATCTCCGGCAACACACTGCTTGCAACCTCCAAGCAGGCGGTCTTTACGCCGGCATCTCCGCTGCCAACGAACGCGATCTTTACCGTAACGGTAAACGGAGCCAAAGACCTGAGCGGTAACCTGCAGACCGTTCCGTTTGTTTCTTCTTTTGCCACGGTTGACACGGTTGCTCCAACCGTTCAAGTAACATTCCCGGCCAACGGAGCATTTGTTTCATCGGCGCGGCCTACTATTTCCATCACCACGACGGATGCGGTCTCCGGGGTGAACACTGCGAGCGCGATCATCACGCTGGATGGACAGCAGGTGGCCACCGGCACACTCAGCTTTACTCCCACGGCGAACCTGGCGGATGGCCCGCATACGCTCTCGGTTTCAGTGGCTGACCGCGCGGGTAATGTAAGTTCCATCAGCACGACTTTCAACGTCGATACGCAGCCGCCTTCGGTTCCGGTAATCAGCGGGGTGACGGAAAACCAGGAGTTGATCGGACTGGTTTCTATTTCCG
Source organism: Candidatus Angelobacter sp. (assembly GCA_036270475.1). Taxonomy (GTDB): domain Bacteria; phylum Acidobacteriota; class Terriglobia; order Terriglobales; family Acidobacteriaceae; genus Angelobacter. The sequence goes on from DATBCN010000171.1 coordinate 10,239, forward strand.
CCACGGCAACCGATGCGAATGGCGTAAACCACGTTGATCTATTGCTGGACAACAGCGTGCTGTTTACGCTGACCGGGCCCGGTTTCCAGCATACCGTCAACACGGCATTGCTCAGCGAAGGTCCGCACCGTATTTCAGCCAGGGCCGTAGACAACGCAGGCAACACCGGCCCGACCAGCGCGCCGATTGACGTAATCATCAATAATCAGCAGCTTACGGTCGGCATTACTTCGCCCGCGCCAACTACGCGCTTCAAAAACAGCGTGACGGTGGCCGCGTCAGCAAGTGAGCCAGTGCAGCGGATTGATTTCACTCTAGGCGCGCAGACCTTCAGCGCGGCGGCGCAGCCGTTCCAGGCAACATTTGATCTCTCCACGGTCACCGAAGGGAACCAGACAATAACCGCAACAGCCATTGGTTTTGCCGGAGAAACAGCGGTGGCAAGCGTGACCATTGTGGTTGACCGTACTCCACCGGCGGTGAATGCCACGCTGATTGCGGCCTTCCCGCCGTCGAATGGCCTATCGAACGTAGTGGGCCAGGCCGGGGCGACGGAGGCCGGGGCACTGGTGCGAATCACCAACACCGTAAACAGCGCCCAGGTCACAACGACCGCGGCGACGAACGGATCATTCAACGTCAACATTTCCGGCGCGGTGGGAGATTTGCTGTCACTCACGGCAACCGATGCAGTAGGAAATACCAGTGCCGCCATCACCTTCAGCATAAGAAGCGTGCCGCCTCTGCCGCCCGTGGTCCAGGTGCAGCCTGCTGACGGCAGCGTGACCGTGCCTACCAACGTACATGTGGTGGTGCGTTTTGCCTCCACGGTTTCTTCCAGCGCCGTGGTCAGCGGCACTTTGAAATTGCTGCAGGGCACAACCAATGTTCCGGGAACTGTCGTGCTCTCAGCCGATGGCCTGTCACTGACCTTCACGCCGAATGCAACCCTAGCAGGACTTACCGTCTACACGGTTGCCGTCCAGGATGTGGCCGGAGGGCAGAGCGCGCCGCAATTCCAAAGCAGCTTTACGACTGACGTTGCCCGAGACCTTACGCCGCCGACGGTGCTGCATATCAATCCAGAAAGCAATTCGACCGGTGTGCCCATCAACTCCGCTATTACGGCGTTGTTCAGCAAGCAGATGGACCCGGGTTCGCTGACATCAGCGACGTTCCAGGTACAGGATGCGCAAACGGGATTGTTTGTAACGGGAGTTGTACAGGTCAATCCAGATGGCCGTAGCGCGTCCGTTGTGCCGTCATCACCACTGCCGGCAGGCCATAGGTTCAATGTGTTTCTGCGGTCGGGAATCACGGATTCGGCGGGCAACCTGCTGAACCCGGTCACGTTCTTCTTTACGACCAGTTTCGTGAATGACACTGTGCCGCCCACACTGATTGCGGTGAACCCACCCGATCAATTGACCAATGTGGCCACAAACGCGCAGATCATGCTGCAATTCAGCGAGCCCATTAGCTCGGTAAGCGCGCAGAATGGAATTCAGCTCCTGGCAGGCGGCCAGCCAGTAGCCGGCGCCGTGAGTTTATTCAACGGAAACAGCACGGCCATTTTTGCTCCCACAGCTACGCTGCTGCCGAACACCAGCTACACCATTTCTGTCGCCGGCTCGGTTGCAGACTTCGCTGGAAACCTGCTCGCCAATCCGCGCTCCACCACATTTGTTACTGGAACCGCGTCCGACTTTGTCCGGCCGTCGGTGGTGACGGTGGATCCGGGGAACAATGCGGTGGGAGTGGGGACGAACACGGTGGTGCGGCTGCAGTTCAGTGAACGGGTGAATGCGCTCACGGCAAGCAATGCGACGGTGCAGATCTCGGTGAACAATACCGGGGTGCAACTGGCGGTGGGGGTCACGGTGTCGGGGGATGGCCAGTTTGCCAATCTGAGCGCGGCGCTGGCGCCGTCGACGCTGTACCGGATTAGCTGGGTGAACAATGGGATCACGGACCTGGCGGGGCAGGGGATCAACGGCGGGTCAAGCGTATTCACGACCGCGCAGGGTGTGGATACGGTAGCGCCGCTGCTGGCGGCGACCAGTCCGGCGAACGGAACGACTGGAGTGGCAGTGAATGCGCGGGTGGCGGTGCAGTTCAATAAGGCGATGGAAACAGTAGGCATCGGGCAACCGTTTGTGGTGGCCGGGGGAGGAACAACGGTTACGGGCAGCGTGAGCGCCAGTGGCGACCGGACCACGCTGGTGTTTACGCCGAGTACGCTGCTGGCGGTGAACACGGTGTACACGGTGACGGTGAATGGATTGCAGGACGTGGCGGGGAATGCGGCGGCGGGGGTGACGTTCAGCTTTACCACAGGAACGTCAGCGGTGGCGGACACGACGCGGCCGAGCGTGATC
>DATBCN010000172.1:0-33878 GCA_036270475.1 Candidatus Angelobacter sp.
AGGGCGCGGGATGTTGACGCGACAGTCGGCGAAGGCTTCATAACCGCGGTCGAGCCGCTCAGCGAGGTAGGGAATTGCGCCGCCGAGATGTCCCAGCACCCATTGGATGTTGGGGAAGCGTTCAGCTACGCCGCTAAAGACGAGGCTGGCGGCAGCAAGTGTGGTGTCCATGAGGAAGCCGACAAGCGGCATGAGCCAGTAGTCGAGCATGGCTTCCACGCCGACCGGGTTGGTGGGATGGATATGCACCACCGCGCCCAGCGAATTGGCGGTCTCCCAGAGCGGCCAGAAGCGCTTGTCACTCAGGGCGATGCCGTTGATGTTGCTGAAGACCATGGCACCACGAAACTTGAGCTGCTCCATGGCGCGGCGCAGTTCAACGACGGAAGCAGCAGGATCGCACAGCGGCAGCGTAGCCAGCGCGACGAAGAGGCCATTTTTTGAGGAAACGACGCGAGCGAAGGCATCATTTACGAGACGCGCCAGGCGGACCGCAGTCGAGGGCTCTTCTATATGCGTGCCGGGCGTGGTAAGAGTGATGACCTGCGTATCGACGCCGGAATCTTTGAGCACCTGTTCGCGGTAGTCGATGTCGCGGTGGCCGGGGACGGCCACGTTGTAGTCTCCGGGATAATGCAGGCAGGGATTGCCGGCGGAGTCATGCGTCACTCGAACAGCGCTGGGCCCTTGCTCAATGGCTTGGATGTATTCCGGTGGATAGTAATGGTTATGAAAGTCGATGATCGGCATCGGCGTGGGCCTGGCTCCTTGCGTTTTTCGTGCTGCGATGCGACCACACAAAGTACACGGGAAGCCCAAGAAGAATCAAGCCCAGTCCTATAGCGCTGTTGGCAGGCGCTGCCCATATCTGGTTGATGGCGATGGCGGCCGAGGTAACAAGAGAGATGGCCGGCAGAAGCGGGTAGGCGAATGCCAGGAATTTAGGTTTGTAATGGCCGCGGCGGTGCAGGATGAAAATGCCCAGGGCCAGAAGTGCGAAGAAGAGCCACTCAGTGTAAATCACGCGGGTAAAGAGTGCGCGATAAGTATTCGTCGCCGCCAGGATGCACGCAACAACAGCCTGCGCCGCGATGGCGAGATAGGGAGTTTGCCTCCGGGGATGGAGAGCGGCCATCCATTGGAAGGCGAGGCCGTCTTGCGCCATGGCGTAATAGACCCGAGGTCCGGCAAGGGAGATCCCGTTGAGTGCTCCCAGAGCAGAAACAATAATGACGAGAGTGATGGCCTTGCCGCCTGCGGGGCCGAGGACGCGCTCCATGGCGTCAGCCGCAACGCGGGTTGAGCTGATTACCCCGCTGAGAGGCATTACGTAAAAATAAGCGGCGTTCAAGAGTGTGTAACAGGCGGTCACAATCAAAACGCCAAGGACAAGTGCTCGCGGAATGATGCGCTCAGGATTACGAATCTCCCCGGCAACGTATGACACCATATGCCAGCCACCAAAACTAAAAAGTCCCGCGGCCACGGCCAGGCCAAATGATGCCAGATGAACTGGCTGCGCCGCCGAAGCTGCGACGGTGGCATGTACCGGTCCTCCCAGCGTGAACAGCAAAACGCACATCACGGCAATGGCTGCCAGCTTGGCTGCGGTAAGCGTGATCTGTACCGCGCTGCCCGGCTTCACACCCAGATATTGGATGAACGAAACAAGCAGAATCGCCGCGATGGCCAGCGCACGGATGCCAAATTCGCCCAGTCCAAAAAGATAACCGGCATAGCGCGCCAGCACCACGGCAATCGCTGACAAGATCCCGGTGTGCATGCTCCATAGCATTGCCCATCCCCACAAAAAAGCCAGCGGACGCGGATAGATGCGTTTCAGAAATACATAGACGCCGCCTGTTTCCGGAAAAAGCCAGGCTAGCTCCGCGCATACCAGGGCCGCGCAAAGCGTGAGAAGCCCTGAGGCCAGCCACACCAGAATTACGCCTCGGACGTCCGGTACCAGGCGTGTGACTTCTGTAGGCTGCACAAAGATGAACGCGCCCACAATGATTCCCACCACCATTGCAGTGGCGGCATTCAGACCCAGGGAGCGGCGGAATTCAGTGGACATGTAAAAGCGTGTAAGGCCGCGCGATTCTATCACGCTTGAATTTTCGCGCAGCGCGAAGGCGCAAATAACCCGGTCTCACCGTGTCTAGATTTCTGGGCGCCGCTTGTCAGCGTGGTAACCAAGGTTCCAGCAGTTAGTTATTGTAAGTAACGTAACCGCGGGCCAGTCACCGCATAGTGTCCTTTTGGATTTGCTCCAGCGAGTTAACGCTTTTGATTCACTGAACCTTAACAATGGCGCGCCTAAAAACAGCGCATCAGCGCGGCTATCTATTGTCTTTCCTGATGTGCGTGGGCCGCCGGAATCTCCTCGTACCACCGGCTCTCTACAGGGCAACGTCCTAAAGTCATCTATGTCACCAGAATGAACGCGCCGACACTACATGCATCACGGCTTCCCTCGGGCCGATCGCGAAGTTCGAAGGGAAGGACCATGGCAAACCCGGCAAAAAATCTGGCGCTTATGTTTTTACTCCTCTGTTGTGCGGCATCTGCCGCGGCCATTGCCTCCTCGTCTGACTCGGCTCCAACCACTCTTGCCGTGCGCACGCTCCGTGGATATCTCATGATTGTAAATGTCTCCATCAATGATCATGGACCGTTTGATTTTCTGGTGGATACTGGCAGCAACACCACTTTGATTGACCCGGCGCTGGCCACGGAGCTCAGCCTCAAACTAAAAGACAAATTGCAGCTTGCCAGTTACGCCGCTGCAACTGAGGTTCCGCGTTATTTTCTGCCGTCGTTCAAGGTTGGGCCGGCCACGCTTTCAAACCTTGAAACATTGGCGGTTGCACTCCCGCAGCTCACAGCTCTTGATAGCAGTATTCGCGGCGTTTTGGGCATGAACTTTCTGCTCCACTTTTCTTTTCGTCTCGACTACGAACGGCAAACGCTGGAGCTCTATCCTTCGCCAGAAACCGCCCATGTTCCCGCTGGACTTCGGGTCCCTGTAGAAATAAACCAGTCGCGTTTACTGGTAACGGTTCTGTCCGCCGCATCACCCAGCGGAAGCTGGAAGTTGGCGTTGGACTCCGGCATTTCGGAGTTTCTGGTGTTTCGGGACCGGATCATTTTGCCGGCGGTGGACCAGTGCGGCCAGGACTCTTGCCTGGTGGAGGTTTCCACGAACCTCGCCGGCCACAGTGCTTCCAGCGTTTTGCTGAATGATGTATCCATCGCCGACGCGCGATTGCCCGGCATGGAGGTTGTTGTGCTCCGGAACGATCTCCAGAAAACGTCCGATCCGCAGGACGGTCTGCTTCCCGCTGCGCCCTTTCACTCCGTTTTTTTTGACCGGATGCATGCAGCCATCATATTGAGTCCTTCGCCGGGCAGCCTGTCCGTCGCGGCTTTACCCCGGCGCTAATCGCTAAAAAACGTTAGTGGCGTTTGAAATACTGAATAGCGCGTTCATGCGCCTTGGCCTTCTCCAGCGTCCTGAAGGTGCCAAGGTTGCGGCGCTTGCCCGTCTTTGCATTCTTCTTGCGCGAGTACAACCGGTACTCACCTGATTTCAGTTTACGAATCATGGTTCCCAATCCCCGGTCTTGCAAAATGGTCTGACTGCAATAATCAATAAGATGGCACCTCCGGCCAGATGTGCGGCCCGCTTTAGCGGCGGGTCGAGTCAGTTCACCCCTCAATTCCAACACTTCGCATCAGCAGCGCTGTTCATTTCCGAACGCAGCATTTCAAAATCGAGCACCATGGCCCGCCATAAAATGCCTTCCGGATCACTTAACCATTGCCCAGCAAGCACTTAATTATCCTTGGTTGCTGGCATCCAATGTGCTCGCATCCCCGCAAGCCAAGACTCTGAATGTAAACCAGTAAAACGAGTTCAGAGTCCCAATTCCCAGGTTTTTTTGGACGGAGGTCCCCAATGCCAAAGGTGGAGCGCATTCGCGAAGTGGTAACAGGATCGGTTGATCTGGATTATGTCCGCCAGAAGACTGAGGCGGGATGGAAGCTGGTGGCAATGGAATGGCGCCGCGAAATTGCCAGCGATGACGCAAAAGAGTTAGTCGTGATGGAAGAGATACCTTACGGACTGCGCGTCGCCCCAGACTGCAGTCGCCTGGAGGAAGATCCCCAGGAACGCACGGTGCTGGTGCAGATGATGGAGTTAATCGTCCAGGATTATTCCATCACACTGGTGGCGGCGGAACTGAACAAGCGCGGTCTGCGGACCCGCACAGGCGGGGTTTGGACGCCCGTTTCCGTCTTTAATATGCTCCCTCGATTGATTGAAGTTGGCCCGAATATCTTCTCCAGCGATGACTGGGAGGCCCGCAGGCAACACCTGTTGAAAATGGTGTAAAGGCACACATCCGCGGAAGGAATGAGATTGCTACGCGGGTAAGCGTTGGCAGCAAAAACAAAGAGCGGAGGAAATCTCCGCCCTTCATGGTTTGGCTCTGTTATTGGCTAGTTGTCGTCACGATCATCGCGGTCATCGCGGTCGCCTCCGATTACCTCGCCTGTTTTCGGATCAAGGAACAATTTGCGGTCCCTGTCTTCGCCCCGTCGAAAGTCAAACATGTTGAGCAGTGTTCCCGCGCGCTGGTCAGCGGCGTCCCCGCCAATCCGTCCTGTGCTCCAGTTGTCTTCAATAAAGCGCAGAATGGATGACTGGTCCGTCAGTGTTCCGTCAACAAAGTTCTGTTTGGCCAGTGGTGAAATCACCAGAAGAGGCAAGCGCGGGCCAAACCCGCATTTGCCCTGGACAGCGCCTTGTCCTGCTGTGCCGCAGGCATTGGCCCCGGTGAGAGTGTCTTCAATCGTGTTGGAAGGCGTAACAATCGGGCCCATTACGTGGTCATACCAACCGTCTGAATCGTCGTAGGAGATAATGACCGCTGTGTTTCTCCATTCCGGCAGTTCCTGCAAACGATTGATGATGCTTACCAGGAACTCCTGCTCTGGCAGTGGATCAGAGTACCCGGCGTGCCCATCCTGGAATCCGGCAGCTTTCAGATAAACCACCTCAGGAAAATTGCCAGCGTTGAGAGCGTCAAAAAAGTCTGAGACATCGTACTGATGGTTTGCCTGGTCAGTTTTACCGATGTTGGCCACTGAACTGGGCCGCAGATGATGCTGGTTAGTGGTTGAAGCATAGTACTGGAAGCCCTGATGATGCGGGATGTAGTCGCCCTTGGGCAATCCGTCAGAACCGATATGCGTTGACCCGCAAACGGCTTTTCCGGCGACAACCGAGGTTGGCTTGAATCCGCCCTGGAAGAATCCCCAGGTAATGCCTTTGGCGTTCAATAAATCACCGATGTTTTTGCCTGACAGAACGATCTGGTTGGACTGTCCGCCGCCTCCCGGTGAGCAATCGTCCAGTACTGGCCGTGAATCTCCAACCACGCTGCCATTGATTACCAGGGTAGGCAGATTGGCTGGGGTCGCTCCCGCGGTCTGTCCGGAGATTAGATTCAATACTCCCGGCGTGGAGGGCCCGAAGGTAGTGTTGAAAGAATTGTCACTCATGGCAAAATGTTGCGCATAGTTCCAGATCGCGGTAACGGTATTGCCGTCAAAAAAGCCCATCACGTCCGTCGCTTTGCAAGTTAAGTTGCCGTCCGTGCCGCCGTTACCCACGGTTTCCACAAATTTGTCCATCGCGCCGTGATTCATGGCCGTCTGTTCGTCTTTGTAATCGTGGTCCTGGTCGCATGTGGCGGAATGGGAGCGGCTGAACCGGAATGGATTTACCTTATTCAGGTTGTTCGTCAATAAAGCGCCAGAGAGTCCATTTACCGTGGGTGTCCCACGGCGCGCCGTGAACCGCGGCTCGCCCGCTGGGTTCAGAGCGTTAGGGTAGGTGGCAAAATAGTGGTCGAATGAAACGTTTTCCTGGAAAATCACGACAACGTGTTTGATTGGGGTGGTTGTCGGATGGGTCTGGCCCTGGAGCAGATGGGCGGCGATGAATACAAAACACAGTGAAAAAAGCAGGGTCTTGCTAAAACGTCTTGGGGCTTTGACGTTCATGAACTCCTCCTTCGATTGTCTTGGGGTGGGCTCTCCAACTCGCGGTTGGTGTTTTTGTTGCAACCCCGCCAATCTAGGAGAGAAATATGTACGCCATGTTGGTATTATGTTAAGACTTGTTGAAAACGATGCTGCTGCTTCCATGGTGAAGGAACGGGTCCTGTGCCCGTCGGTCTGTGGTTTTTATCCATGAAGATCGTCAGCATTGGCGAAATACTGTGGGACATCTTCCCCCAGGCCAGGTACGTCGGCGGAGCGCCGTTCAACTTTGCCTATCATGCCCACAATCTCGGCCATGAGGTCTGCTTTGTCAGCGGCGTAGGCCAGGACCGCCTGGGAATGCGGGCGCTGCAACAAATGGAGGCAGCCAACCTCTCCACGCGTTTCGTTCGGCGCACCCCTGACTATCCGACCGGCACCGTTACGGTCAGCTTCAGCAATTCCGGTGCGCCGCAATATCAGATTCACCGGCCCGCTGCCTATGATTTCCCCGCTCTTGCCTCCGCTGACTTTCAAGCGCTTCTCACGCCGCCGCCCCAATGGATTTACTACGGCACTTTGCAGCAGATGAGCGCGCCTGCACATGAACTCACTATGCGGCTGCTGGATGCGACTCAAGCCAGGCGCTTTTATGATGTCAATCTTCGCGCAGATTCGTACACGGCTGATCTGGTCCGTAAGCTGGCCGAGTACGCCAGTGTGCTCAAACTCAACGCAGAGGAACTTCCCGGGGTCCAGGAGATTTTAGGGATTGCTGCGTCGTCGCGGGAGCAGTTTTGCCGCAACAGCGCCCGTGCAATCAAACTTGAGGCTGTTTGCATCACACGCGGCGCGGAAGGCTGCTCACTCCTCCTGCAAGACGAATTTATTGAAGCTCCTGGGTTTCGCGTCCAGATTGCCGATACCATCGGCGCCGGCGATGCTTTTTCGGCCGCGCTCGTCCACGGCCTCAGCCAAGGCTGGCTTGCCCCGCAGGCCGCAGACTTCGCCAACCGGGTCGGCGCCATTGTCGCCAGCCATCCCGGTGGGACACCGCAATGGAGCATTCAGGAAGCTATGGAGCTGAAGGCAGCTTCGTGACCACGTGGGTTCGATCACTGCTATCCGGATTCATCAGTGATAAGCTTTCTGGAATGGCCCGCAAAGTCTCACTCTTCATACCGTGTTTTGTCGACCAGCTACAGCCTCAGGTCGCGGTGGACACGGTAAAAGTCCTGCGGCGCGTCGGCTGTGAGGTTGACTTTCTTCCGGCACAGACATGCTGCGGCCAGCCGGCTTTCAACTCCGGTTTCTGGGATGAGGCGCGGCCTTGCGCGGAGCGTTTCCTGCGTGTATTCAAAGACGCGGAAACCATCGTCTCTCCTTCCGGTTCATGTACTACCATGGTGCGTATTTTCTACCCTGAATTGATGGCAACCGGAGCGTTGCACGATGAAGCTGTTGCGCTGGGCCAGCGCACCTTTGAACTATCAGAATTTCTGGTGAAACAAATGGGCCTGACGGACGTTGGCGCATCTTTTCCTCACACCGTCACCTATCATGCCTCGTGCCACGGACTGCGAGAGCTCAAATTGCGGGAAGAACCGTTGCAGTTGTTGCGCCGCGTTAAGGGCCTGAAGCTGGTAGACATGCTGCGCTTTGATGAGTGCTGCGGGTTTGGCGGGACATTTGCCGTGAAATTTGCCAGCATCTCGGTGGCGATGGGCGATTCCAAAGCGGACAGCATCGCCGTGACCGGCGCGGAATATGTCACGGCCATTGATCCAAGCTGCCTGATGCATGTGCAGGGAATTCTCGGCCGGCGGAAAGATTGCGCTAAAGCAATTCATCTGGCCAGCATCCTGGCGAGCGAGGCGACTCAATGAGTTCTGCCGCCCGGCAATTCCTGCGCGACGCCGCAACCAAATCAGCCGACCTGCTCCATCGCGAGATTATCCGCAAGAACATGGATAGTTATGAGGCCGCTCACCTGCGCGGGCGCAGCCGGATCAAGGACTGGGAAGCTGCCCGGCGCAAGTGCCAGGAGATCAAACGCGAGGCCATTGAACACCTGGACAAATATCTGCTGCAGTTTGAAGAAAAAGTAATTGCGCATGGCGGCCACGTATTCTGGGCAGCGAATGGCGGCGAAGCCTGCGCATATATCAAAGATCTGGCTGTACGCCGGGGCGTACGCACCGTGGTGAAGTCAAAGTCGATGGTGACGGAAGAGATCCATCTATCGCCAGTGTTGGAAGAAGCTGGCATCAAGGTATGGGAAACGGATCTGGGTGAGTTCATTGTGCAGCTTCGCAATGAGCCGCCATATCACATCGTAACGCCGGCCATGCACCTGAACCGGCAGCAGGTCCGCGATCTCTTTCGCGAAAAGCTGGGCGAAGACATTGCCGATGCCGATCCGCAAAAGCTGGTGGCTCTGGCGCGGCGCAAGCTACGCGAGGCATTTTTTGCCGCTGAAATGGGCATCTCCGGCGCGAACTTTCTGGTGGCTGACAGCGGCGCAATCGCCATTTCCACCAATGAAGGGAACGGACGCCTGAGCACGAGCCTTCCGCGTATCCATGTTGCGGTAACTGGAATTGAGAAGATCATTCCCCGGCTGGAAGACCTGGGGACGTTGTGGCCCGTGCTGGCGACTTCAGGCACTGGCCAGCCGATTACCACATACAGCACGCTGATCGGCGGCCCGCGACGCCCCGGTGAAGCCGATGGTCCGGAAGAATTTCACGTTGTCTTGCTGGATAATGGCCGCAGCAGCCTGCTGGCGAATGCCGAGGAAAGGGAAGTGCTGACCTGCATCCGCTGTGGCGCGTGCCTGAATATATGTCCGGTGTACCGCAACATCGGCGGCCACACCTACAACACTACATACCAGGGGCCAATAGGCAGCGTGCTTACGCCGCATTTGCGCGGCAATGATTTCCAGCACTTGTCGCAGGCGTCGTCACTGTGCGGGGCATGCAGCAGTGTTTGTCCGGTCAACATCAATTTGCACCACCATTTGTTGCATAACCGCCGTGACGCGGCGGCCTCCGGCAATGCCAGGGCAAGCGAGCGCGCACAATTTCGGTTGTGGCGTACCGCCATGCTCCATCCGCGGCTTTACGCATTGGGCGGGTGGATGGTGCGCCGTGGCCTGCGCCTGCTCTACGGAATGGGGCTGGCAGGAACTGTTTTTGATCCGGTGCGCGCATGGAGCCGAAGACGCACACCGGTGCCGCTGCCGGCAAAATCATTCCGTGCCCTCTGGAAAGAAGAAGTCGCGAGGAACCATGGCAGCAGGTAATCCCAGCCGCGAGGCGATTCTGGCGCGCATCCGTGAAGGCTTGCGCAGCCCAGCTCCTCCGCTGCAAGAGCGGGCCTTCACGGGGCCAATCTTTGAGCCGGTGCAAGACCCGCTGGAACGCTTTCAGCAGGAGTGCAAGGCAAACTTGATGGAGTGCCAGTTGACCGCCGATGCATCCGGCAGCGCGAAGGCACTGGCGCAAATTTTGAACTCTCTCCCTGAAGGCGAAGTGTTTCTCCAGGATGCTCCGGTATTACGGCGGCTGATGGAAAGTGCAGCATCCGCCAGGCCGTTACGGTGGTCAAGCCAGGGCGGCCCTGCGGAGACCGTGCAGGCTACTGTCACGCTGGCCGATGCACTGATCGCGCAGACCGGATCAATTTTTGTGAGTGCGGCATGCGGCGGACGCGGCGCGTCTGTCGTTGCGCCCTGCCATATTGTGTATGCCACCACCAAGCAACTCGTTCCCGATCTGGTAACGGCCCTCCGCACCGCTACCGCGCAAGGGCGGCTTGAGAGTAATTCTTTTGCCTGCATCATCAGCGGCTCCAGCCGCACGGCGGACATTGAAAAGATTCTGGTGCAGGGCGCCCACGGGCCAATGCGCCTGGTGGTAATTCTGGAGACCAGCCTTTAATTTTTTCTTCACATAGTTGCAGCGAATGGTATTTCGCGATTCGAGTTTGATAGACTCATCGCATGGCCAGGAAGAAACCAGCTCCTAAAAAAAGGACTGCCGGCAAGAAGAAACCTATCCAGAAAAAGAAGCCGGCAGCCAGGAAAAAATCAGCGGCAAAGAAGAAGCCTGCAGCGAAAAGGATTATCGCCAAAAAGAAACCGGCAGCCAAGCCCGCGCAAAAGAAGAAATCGGCCCGGGCAAAGAGCAGTGTCCGGCGGCGCGAGATCACCAATCCCATCGCCGTCAGCGGCCGTCGTGGTCTGGGCCCTGAGTCCGGCGGACAGTCTGGCGATACCCAGGGACTTTCTCGGCGGGAAAACGCGAATTCTGAAAGCGTGGAAGAGTTGTTGGAAGAAGGCCAGTACCTGGAGGCAGATGCCGTCAGCGGCGTTGAGAATGCCAAAGACCCGGACGAAGACGAAGTAACGACATCGGAAGTCCTGGAAGACGACGTTCCCGAAGAATACACGGACAGGGATTAACTGCCCACGGAGTCGATGGGTCACCGCTAGATTTTGAAGAAGCGAAACGGCGGATGGCAGCAGAGAACCCGCTATTCGCGTCGGTTTCTCTTCCGTTTTGCTTTTTTGACCCGCGAACGCGATATGATGTTCCTTAGTCCTGAATGGAACAAGACCTTACAATCCTAAAAGATGACATGGTGGCCTTTATTGAAGGCCATGGTCTGCGCCGGTTCAGCGCTTACGTAAGCGAGGAAGTGGCCAACGTACCCTGGTCGGCGGATGAAGACCACCCGGACGCATGGAAAGACTTTGTCGAACTGGCCAAAGCGTCCAATGTGACGTTTGTCACCATGAACCACGTAGCGCTGGATAAAGAAGACGTTGACCTGCTCATCAACCGCCTGCAGGAAATTGACTACATGGATGAGGACGACCTGGAAGAAGCCGGCTGGCTGCGCAGCTTTGTCGGCAAAGTGGGTTATCTGCAGCTTGGATTCCCCTGCCAGGGCGTGATGTTTCTTTATGAGGTTGCCACACCGTGGTATGAGACTTTTCAGCGGCTTGAGTCCGCGGCGGACGATTACGATGGCATCCTGATCGACGATACCGATCAGGAAGACGAGTAACCCACTGGGATGAAATGGTCGTTTCCCAATCCCGACCCGGCACAAGTTGAAAAGATCCGTAATGAAGCCAGGGTTTCACCGATCATCGCCCGCCTTCTGGCGCTGCGTGGCGTGACTGCGGAGAGCGCTACAGACTTCTTATCGCCTTCTCTTAGTCAACTGCATTCGCCGTATCTCATGCTGGGTATGGCTGCCGCCGTTGAGCGGCTAAGCGGGGCCATCGCCAACCATGAAGGCATCCTGATTTACGGCGATTACGATGTGGATGGAACCACAGCCGTCGTCATCTTAAAAACGGCGATTGAGTTGTGCGGTGGCGCGGCTGATTTCCATGTTCCTCATCGGATCAAAGAAGGTTATGGCATCAAAGACGACGTAATTGAACGGGCTGCGGCAGCCGGTATAAAAGTTGTCATCAGCGTGGACACAGGCATACGTGCTTTTCAAGCGGCGGAAACAGCGCGGCGGGTTGGCATTGACCTAATCGTGACCGATCATCACCTGCCTGAAGCCCATGAAGGCGTGCCAAACGCATGGGCCGTGCTCAACCCGAACCAACAAGGTTGCGGCTATCCGTGCAAGGAGCTGTGCGGGGCAGGCGTGGCCTTTAAGATCGCACAGTCATTGTTCGCCAAGTTTAAGGACCAGGCCGACCAAAACAAGCTCATCCCTTCATTTCTGAAAATGGTTGCCATAGCCACCATTGCTGATGCCGTTCCGCTGGTAGGTGAGAACCGCACCATTGCGCGGCTTGGGTTAGAAGGCTTGCGCCGGCCTGTGAATGGCGGTCTTAAAGCGTTGATGGAGGTTTCTGGCCTTACGGGCGGCCGTGCGCTGGCTGCCGGTGATGTCGGATTCCGGCTGGGACCACGCATTAACGCCGCCGGCCGTATGGATATTGCCTGTGACGTGATTGATCTCTTTACCTGCAAGGACCAGGCGCGGTGCAAGGAGATCGCTGACAAACTGAACCAGCTCAATTTGGAGCGGCAAGCTGAAGAGGCGCGCATCGTCACTGAGATCGATAAACAACTTGCCGATGAACCGGACCTTACTGGAAAGTACTGCATGGTTTTCGATGGTGAAGGCTGGCATCGTGGCGTTGTCGGGATCGTGGCTTCACGAGTGGTGGAGAAGACCGGCCGTCCGGCCTTGGTCATCGCCAAGGCGGGTGAGGAAGCTCATGGATCAGGGCGATCCATCGCTGCCTTCCACCTGCTGGATGCCCTCGAATCATGCCATGATCTGTTTACCCGCTTTGGCGGACACGCCCATGCTGTGGGGTTCGCCCTGCCCAGTGAAGGCGTTTCTGTATTAAAGGAAAGGTTGAATAATTACGCTCAAAATCATCTTAAACCAGAAGATTTTATACCAGAACTGCTAATTGACACTGAAGTCGCGCTTGGCTCCGTTACCCCCGAGCTTTTGGAAGGTCTGGGACAATTGGAGCCGTTTGGCCATGGGAATCCAGAGCCGGTGTTTTCAAGCCACGGAGTCAATCTGTTGTTCCCGCCAAAAATCATGAAAGAAAAACACATCAAGTTGCGGGTTAACCAGAGGCGGCCTGATTCCAAGGCAAGCTTTAACTATGAAGCAGTCGGCTGGCGGATGGCCGAGCGCCTGCAGACTGAGGCGCTTCTACCCGGCGACAGCCTGGATGTGGCGTTCAAGGTGGGGTTCAACTTCCATCCAGACTTTGGCGGCCTGGAATTGACGCTGGAAGATTACCGGAAAGCGGTTACGGCAGCGGTTGCCATGTCCAGTTGAACATCGATTACCCTTTTCGCTTCATATACCATTAGGCATGGCTTTTGATCCCAAACGCCTGCAGAGATATTTCGCTGCGGGAGCGATGCTGGTGGTTGTGATCGCCGTGGGCTTCTATCTGCGCGGGATATTCAAGCCAAAAGAAAATATTCCCGACGCGCCAAACAACATTGCCTCCAACGTGGAGAAGAGCGCCACCGGCTTTAATCTTTCCAAATCCAAAGATGGAAAGATGCTTTTTACCATTCATGCCAATAGCGTGCAGCAATACAAAGAAAGTGGCAAGGCGGCGCTCCATGACGTAAGCATCATTGTCTTTGGGCGCAACCAGGACCGCTCTGACCAGATTTACGGTTCTGATTTTGCTTATGATCCTGTGGCCAAAGAGGTCACGGCGCAGGGCCAGGTGCGAATCGATCTGGAAGCGAACTCAACGGCAGCCAGCTCTTCGGGACAGACTCCGGCGTCGGAGAGCCGCAATCTGATTCACGTTACCACCAGCGGTCTCACGTTCAATGAGAATACGGGAATTGCTCAGACCAGGGCCGCAATCGAGTTCCGCGTGCCTGAGGGCAACGGCTCGGCGGTTGGGGCAATGTATGACTCTCATGGTGGCACTCTCACGCTGAAGTCGGCGGTAAGGGTTACCAGCACCGGCGCTCGCAAAGCGACAATCACCGGGCAAAGCGCCATTATTACCAAATCGCCCAGCAAGATCGTTTTGCAGTCAGCCCGGGTTGAGCAGCCTGAGCGCACCATCTCAGCCGACAAAGTTACCGTGTTTCTGCGCGATGACAACAATATTGACCGCATCGTAGGCTCCGGCAATCTCCATGCCACAAAGACCGGCGCCAAGGGATTTGAAGTCAGCGCTCCCGAAGGCGAGTTGGAGATGGCGGGCGCGAATCAGGCACGAGCGGGATCACTTTCTGGCGGGGTAACGTTTGCCAGCAAAGGCGATACTCCTGCCGAAGGCAGGGCCGGCAAGATGTTGCTTACGTTCGGTGTTGCCAATCGCGTAACCAAGGCGCGAGCAGAGAACACGGTCCAACTCCAGCAGGGCGCGCCGGGTAAATCCCAGGAGTTGCACGCCGTCGCTGTCGATCTCTTTGTGAAGGACGGCAAAAAGCTGGAGAAAGCCGTTACCTCATCGGGGCCAGCGGAGATTGTGCGCGACCAAGGCACGGGAAAGACCACCATCAGCGCGGGCCGTTTTGAAACAACCTTCAATCAGCAGAATCGACCCGTCTCGCTCTATGGCACACCAGATGCGAAGATTGTGGATTCGGTTCCCGGCAAGCCGGACCGAATACTGATGTCCCGTGAGTTGACCGCCAAATTCAATGAAAAGGGAGAGATCGTTTCTGCGGACCAGACTGGTGATTTCCATTACGAAGAGGGCACGCAGAAGGCATCGGCTGAACGGGCAAAATACGGCGCTGTGGAAGAAACCATCGTGCTCTCAGGATCGCCGCGGGTACTTGATTCCGGCGTAACCCTAACTGCCGATAGCATCCAGTTGAACCGCAAAACCCGCAACGCCTTTGCCCAGGACAACGTAAAGACCACGTATAGCAACATCACGGCACAGCCCAGCGGCGCAATGCTTGCCTCCGCCGACCCGATACACGTAACTGGAACAACTGTGACTCTCAACGCTGCAACGGGGGTGGCCCGGTATAGCAAAGCCAGGCTATGGCAGGGCGCAAATATCGTGGAGGCGCCAACCATCAGCTTTGACCGTACCAAGCGCAGCCTGCAGGCACAGGGAAGCCAGGCTGGCCAGGTTGCATCAGTTTTTGTGCAGAAAGACAAGAACGGCAAGCTTACCCCCGTCAATGTGACATCCGATAAGCTGAGCTATGTCGATTCTGAGCGAAAAGCAATCTTCAGTGGCAATGTGATTGTGCGTACACAAGAGACCACCATTACTTCGGACACAGTTCAAGTAATACTTTTACCCCGAAAAAATCAGGCTGAGAATCAAAGCGCCAGCCAGTTGGAACGTATTGAAGCACAGGGAGATATAAAGATCCAGCAGGGCGCTAGAAAGGCCGCTGGAACCAAACTTGTTTACACAGCAGCCGATGAGAAAATGGTGCTGACCGGTACGCTCAGCCAGCCTCCTAGCATTTTTGATGCCGAACAGGGCCAAATCTCGGGGGATTCGTTGACTTTTTTTACTCACGATGGTAGGGTGCTCGTAGGTGGTGGAGAAACCTCCCAAACCCAGATTCCAGGCAGGATTCGAGACGCGAGCAAGAAGTAAATGCAAACTCTGGCTACGGACGAAATCGCAAAATCGTACCGCGGTCGCAGGGTAGTCAACGGCGTCAGCATACACGTCAATCAGGCGGAAGTAGTAGGGCTGCTGGGGCCCAATGGCGCGGGCAAAACAACAACTTTTTATATGGCGGTGGGACTTGTGCCCCCGGATAGCGGTCGCATCTTGGTGGACGGGCAGGACATCTCAGATGTTCCCATGTACATGCGCGCCCGCAACTATGGCATCAGCTATCTTCCCCAGGAGCCCTCGGTTTTTCGCAAGCTGACCGTGGAAGAAAACATTATGGCCGTGCTGGAAGTGCAGCCCATCTCGTGGCAGGAGCGGCGCAGAAAGCGTGACCAGTTGATTGACGAACTGGGGCTGGGACATATTCGCAACAACATGGGCTATGCGCTCTCAGGCGGCGAGCGGCGCAGGGTGGAGATTGCGCGGGCCTTATGCATTGCGCCCAAATTTATTCTGTTGGATGAACCATTTTCAGGTATTGATCCAATAGCCGTGCTCGATCTGCAAAAGATAATTTTTGATTTAAAGGGAAGCGGCATTGGTGTTTTGATTACGGACCACAATGTGCGTGAAACGCTTTCCGTGACCGATCGCGCTTACATTATTAATGAAGGCCGCATTTTCCGAACTGGAACTCCTGAGCAACTCGGTAACGATCCCGAAGTAAAACGAGTCTATTTGGGAGAGAGTTTTTCATTTGTTTAGGTGTTTAGGCGGATTAATGCGTTTCTGAAAAATGGGTGAGCGGATGGCGAGTGCCGTTCAGCACGAGCCAGACGCGAGGGCGCAGCCCTTGAAAAAACGCCAAACGAGTCTATTGGGGTGAGAGTTTTTCATTTGTTTAGGTTTGTTTAAGACAGATTGCAAACAGGTAAAATTACGACAGTACTCTTTTTGGGCCATGGCCCCGCAAGGTAGAATTCAAGAAGACGCAACATGGTGTTACTCCAGAACAAATTGAACCTGAGGGTCTCGCAAAAGCAGATCCTCACTCCGGGGCTGGTCCAGATGGTGAGCGTGCTTGCGCTCAATAAGCTGGAGCTCAAGGAGATGATCAACACTGAGATGGTGGAGAACCCCGTGCTGGAGGAACTGGATTCCTCGGTACCGCTGCTGGATGAAGTGGCCGGGCGCGAAGAGGCCCACGAACGGCAGGACGCAAAAGACATAAAGGAAAAAGAGGAGACTGGACCGGAAGCGGAGAAGAAAGACCCGTTTGACGAGATAGATTTTGGCTCGTTCTTCCGTGACTACCTCGATCCCGGCTACCGCAACTCCGCCGATCTGGAGGAGATTGACCGGCCATCGTTTGAAAACTTCTTGTCCAAACCGGGAACACTTACTGACCATCTGATGTGGCAACTGGGATCAATCACTGTTCGTCCCGCGGTTTATGCGGCTGCTGAGCTGGTCATTGGAAATTTGAATGAAGAGGGGTACCTTACCGCCTCTGAAGACGAGTTGATGGGAGTGGCCGCAGCTCAGGAAGCGGAAGCAATGGCAGAGCCTGTCTCTTCAAGCCCAGCGGCTGGGCCGGAAAGCACAAGTCAACCTTCGCATCTTGAGCTGGTAGTCTCTCACGAGCCAACGCCGGAAGCGGTGGCGGCAGAAAAAAACAACGGATTCGCTCCAGTGCTGCAGTTCACGCGTGACGACCTGCGGGAAGCCATCGGCCTGATTCAGCATCTTGATCCTGTTGGGGTAGCGGCCCGCGATTTGCGCGAGTGCCTGATGGCACAGCTTGAGCATCTGATCAAGACACGCGATCTGGAAGGCTCTGACGATCCCGAAAACGACCAGGTGGTTGAAGATGCGCTGAGGATCGTGGACAAACAGCTCCACTTTCTGCAAAACAAGCAGTATAAGGAAATTGCCAAGGCCATTACGCGTCCCATGGACGCCGTGATTCAGGCGCACGAGTTTATCCGCACGCTGGATCCAAAACCGGGCCTTCGTTACAACAAGACTGAAGCAAAGCTGATTGAACCGGATGTCGCCTTTGTAAAGCATGGCGATGAGTTTCTGGTTCTCATGAACGATGAAGATCTGCCCCAGCTTCGCGTGAGTCCGACGTACCGCAAGATGTTGAACCAAAACGGTGGCGTGGAAAAGGACGTTAAGACGTATGTAAAAGAGCGCTACAAATCAGCGGTTCAACTCATCAAAAATATTGAGCAGCGGCGGCAGACGATTCTGAAGGTTTGCTACGCCATCATCGGCCGGCAGCGTGATTTTCTAGACCATGGCATTGACATGCTCAAACCGATGATGATCAAGGAAGTAGCGGAAGAAATCGGCGTACACCCTTCCACGGTAAGCCGCGCTGTGGCCAGCAAGTACGTACACACGTCGCAAGGCGTGTTTGAACTGCGCTTCTTTTTTTCAGAGAGCGTGCAGGGGCCGGAAGGCGCGGGCACATCTCTGCTGATACTGAAGCGGCGCGTGAAAAAGTTGATTGAAGAGGAAGACCCGGCGCATCCGCTCACGGACGATCAGATCACCCGGGTGCTGCAATCCCAGGGCATTCAGGTCACGCGGCGGACAGTCGCCAAGTATCGAGAAGACATGAAGATACCCAGTACGCATCAAAGGAGGACAAAGAGCTAAATCCGTAAAGCGCGGCCGCATCCGTGCCGGCGTTTTCGGGACAGACGTTTGAAAAAGCCGCCTGACTCGCGCTGTATCTTCCGGGCACTGTCAGACGACTCTCAGTTGGACCCACTTTAGGAGGGAGTCAATGAACGTCGAATATACTGGCCGGCAGTTTGAAATCACTCCTATCACCCGCAAGCAGGTCGAAGGCGGGCTGGAAAAAATCCAAAAAATCCTGGGCAGCAATTTTGAAGCGCACGTGATTCTCTCCGTGGCTAAAAGGCGCCATATCGCCGAGATTACGGTCACGGTGCGCAATCATCCTTCTATCGTCGGGCTTTCTGAGGCCCCGGAGATGACTACCGCCATTGGCGCGTCACTGGACCGAATTGAACGCCAGGCTGTGAAATACAAGACGCGGTGGAAGAGCAAGAAGCGCCAGGCGCGCAAAAAAATGGAATTGGCCGGCGACACCCAGCAGGAAGCCAGAATCGCGATTGCGGTGAACGGCGATATGACGACCGCGGTCCCGGTGAAGGTCCACAGCTTTCCCAGCGTGGTTAAGATAACGGAAGCGCATGTGGTCAAAAGCTCTGACTCCGTCTCTTACAAGCCGCTTTCACTGGAAGAAGCAGTGAAGGAAGCCGAGTTTCGCGACCGGGAAGTCTTCGTGTTTCGCGACCTGCAAGGCAAGGTCAAAGTGTTGCACCGTAAACGGGACGGCAAAATGGAGCTGATAGAAGCGCCTTGATATTTTTTGTCGCTGCGCTCGACAACAAATCTCACTGAAAAACTTGAAAAGGGCCTGACGCCCAGGTGTATACTCCCCGCTGTGTTGCTTACTGTGTTTTAAGGAATCTGGAGGAACCGCTTATGCCTCAAGGGACCGTCGCAGCAGAAAGAGAATGGGCCAGGGCCCTGGCCAGACACGTCGCCAACCAATTGCCGGAGGCTGTACGCCAAGTTAGTGACGTGCAATTGACCGAGCTCCAGGTTGAGGAGCTACGGAGAGCATTTGAGAACACACTAGTCGTAAACATGGGCTGCGTAGAACCTCCCGCCTGATATGGTTCTGGCTCACCCTGGGGCGGAAAGCAGTCAGTCCTGGGGTGTCGCCGCGCCCTCTTGTGAAAAGCATGAAAGTTTGCCTTATCAGTGCGCCCACGGCCAACCAGTTTGATCGCAGCGCCGTGGGCGAAACAGATGCAGCACGCATCATGGGCGAGCTTGCGCCTGTAGGCGTCCTGAGCCTCGCCGCCGTGATGGAAGCCAAAGGCCTGCACCCTGAAGTTGTGGATCTCAATCGCGTTTACTACAGTTGGCTGCGGCACTCGAATCACCACAAAACTGATTTTTGCGGCTTTGCCGGAAATTACTTTGCCGGCCCTGATTTTGCCGGCTTCGATTTCTTTGGTTTCAGCACGGTTTGTAGCAGTTACCCAGTCACGCTTCGCATCGCCGCTGAGGTCAAGCGATCGCACAAGAATTCTGTCGTCGTACTGGGCGGGCCACAGGCGTCTGTCGTGGATGTTTCCACGCTTCGCGCCTTTCCATTCATTGATCTTGTGGTGCGGGGTGAAGCGGAACAGACCCTGCCTGATCTCGTGGATGCTCTGTCCGGAAGCGGCGATCTCTCCGCACTCCCGGGCATCACGTTCCGCAAGAACAAAGCCGGCGAGATCGTGCGCAACCCGAATGCGCCACTGGTATCGGACCTGGACGCGCTGCCGTTTCCTGCTTTTCATCTCTTCCCGGACATACGATTTTGTCGCCACTTTCCGCTGGAGCTGGGACGCGGCTGCCCTTTTGCCTGTACGTTCTGCTCGACCAACGATTTTTTTCGCCGCAGCTTCCGGCTCAAAAGCCCCGCGCACATGATTGCCGAGATGCGCCGGGTCAGGCACACATACGGCATCAGCTCTTTTGAACTGGTGCATGACATGTTCACGGTGGACCGCAAGCGGGTAGTGGCATTTTGTGAAGCTTTGCTAGAGAGCAAGGAAGATTTCATATGGGGCTGCAGCGCCCGCACGGACTGTGTTGATGAAGAGCTGATTGCACTCATGGCCAAAGCCGGGTGCCGCGGTATTTTCTTTGGCATTGAAACTGGCTCGCGGCGAATGCAGAAGATCATTGACAAGGGCCTGGAACTAGACGATTCGGCGGACCGGGTGCGTTCCTGCGACAAGTTCAAAATCAAGACAGCGGTTTCACTGATGGCAGGCTTTCCCGATGAAACCATGGACGACCTGCGCGATACGGCGGCGTTTTTTGTGGATTCACTGCGCTATGACCACGCTGATCCTCAACTCAGCATCCTGGCGCCGTTGGCGGACACGCCCATCCAGAGGCAGTACAAAGGTTCGTTGGTCCTGAATGACGATGTTGCCGATATGTCGTATCGCGGCTGGCAGCAGGAGACTGAAGACCATGCGCTGATTGCGAAACATCCGGAAATCTTTTCCAGTTTTTACTCGGTCCCGCTGCCCTACCTGGAACGCGAATTCGTCAAAGAGTTGCGTGACTTTCTCTTGAACAGCATGCGGGCGTTCCGGCGTCTTCTGCTGGGATTGCATCAGGACAGCGGCAGCGTGGTAGACGTGTTCCAACAGTGGCAGGAATGGCGGGCAAACAACGGGGTCCATTTTTCCAACGGCGACCGTACGGCTTACTACGCGCAAAGCAATTTTCCAGCGGACTTTCTCGGATTTGTACGACAGCAGTACATCCCTGCGAGCGACGCGCCTCTGGCTATTACCGCGCTTGCCGAATTTGAAGCGGCACTTCTCAGTCGCAGCCATGAATCGCACGAATCGGAAGGGGAATCTGGCGTCCCAAACAATCAAAAGCACACAACCAGCGGTCCGCATTTCCAAGACCTGCCTTTCCAAGACGATGAAGATTTGATTTCTTCCGATAGCCGTCCCCTGTTGCGTCCAGAGGTGCGTGTTGTTGAGGTGGCGGCTGATTATCAGGAAATTGTGCGGCGCTTACAGCAGAAAAGCCCGTTGCATGATCTGCCCGGCTGGCCCGTGAAGGTCGCAATTCGCAGGACGCCTCCGGGGCAAGTGGAAGTTCGCCAGCTAAGCCGGCTCTCAGCCGAATTGCTTGGCTTATGTGCAGGCAGCCTAACCGTAAGTGAGATTACTTCAGAATTCGTGCAACGCAAGATTGAAGTTCCCGGCGTTCCGGCTGACAAGGCGTGCCTGGCGGGTCTTGAGATATTACGCCAGCAGCGCCTCATCGCCATGGCGTAGCAGGTCATTCGCTATTTGCTTACTTACATCTGTTGTATTTGGATCACTTCACTGAGGTGAGTGCCGACTGCGTACTGGGCCTGGTTATTTCTGTAAGACCACGGCGGGCCGGGGCATTCCGCGAGTTGCGCTGGGCCTGCCCGGCATCAACAAAACCGCCGATCATAGCGCCCAGTTGCTGGCTGTTGGCTTGAAGCACATTGAGATGGTCGTTGGTAAAAGCATCGGCTAGCAGCGCATAAACTGCAAGCACGCCTACGGTGCGTCCTTCATTGGCGAGTGGAACGGCCAGCGCTGAACGAAGCACGATTTTGCTCTTGAATCGGTCAAGACCCGGCTCAACCGTGGGATTCCCGTTGATGATGTAATTTCCGGTTTCAGCAACCCATCCGGCCAGGCCTTGGCCCAGGCGAATGCGCAGGGATGAGAGCTGGCGAACATTCTCGCCCAGCGAAAAACGCGCGGATAGATAGTCACCGTGCGTAACAAAGACGGCCATGGAATCAAAGGGCACCAGATGGCGGAGGCGAAGGGCAGACGTGGAAAGCATCTCTTCCAGGGTGAGAGGCTCATCGGTGGGGCTGAGCACGTCAACCAAGCGCGAGGATGAGTGCGTTTGCGGGGAAGCTTGAACATTAGCGGCAAACCCGGCGTCCGGCGCAGCGCCGCGTTCGACCTTTACATCAAGCGAGAGTTTGGGCCGCTCTTCCGGGGCTTGTGAGCGCGCCAGATGTTCCAATTCTATATAGCGTGCCTGCAGCGCGGCGACCACGCGAGGATCGAAAGCTTTCTCCGAGTCGCGCGCAACATGTGCCATTGCTTCATCCAGTGGCAAGGCACGGCGATACTGGCGGTCAGAGGCGAGCGCGTCCAGGCAATCGACGGCGGAAAGAATACGCGCGCCAATGGGAATTGCCTCGCCAGAGATGCCGTCAGGGTATCCACTGCCATCCCATTTCTCATGGTGGGAGCGAACGATGGGCGCTACCGGATAAGGAAACCGCACCTGTTCAACGATTTCAGCCCCGACAATGGGATGTATCTTCATCTTTTCGAATTCTTCCGGCGTCAGCTTGCCCGGTTTGGAGATGATGTGTTCCGGCACGGCGAGCTTGCCGATATCGTGCAGTACTGAAGCTGCTTGGAGGGCCTGCATCTCTGCCGGCGCCAGGCCCAGGTCCTTGCCCAGTTCCATGGCATAAACACGCACTCGCTGCAAATGGTCTCCGGTGGTATGGTCCTTGGCTTCAATGGCCAGAGCCAAAGTCTCAATGGTGCGCATGTTGAGAGAGGCCAGGTCTTCCAGATGGCGCTTTTGGTCTTCCCACCGCCCCAGATGCATGCAATACGAACGATAAATCACATACACGGCGGGCAGAACCAGAATCGACAACTCCCAGCCGGCAAGCTGATTCACGAACTGAATCAGTCCGGCAATGGCAGCGCCAATCAGGTAATAAGGAAAAGTCCAGGAATAACTTTTGTCCCATTTTTGGATGATGGAAGTGTTGTCAGCCAGCGCCACCACAGTCGCCACAGGAATGCTGTTAAGCAGGAAAAAGACGATGGTTGCTACCAGCAGAGGCAGGGGCGCTCTGGAATGGAAGACGTGCTTAAACAAAACCACATAGGTCCAGTACGCGGCGGTGATCGCCAAAGAGAGTTGCGCCAGGTTAAAGACAAAATGAACAAAGCTGAGCCGTTTTTTCATTCGCCAGAAACACTGCACCACGGTGGCAACGCCAGCCAGGGCGAGCGTCTCAGAGATTGTCATGTTGCAGATGCCGACGAGAAAGAAAACGAAGTTGACTGAGACTGTGCCTTCAGAGCCGGGCAGGACCGTCCTTAAAGCGGAAGCCACGACGGTGAGCAGGAGATAAGAAGGAAAAAGCAGGCTATGGCTGCTGTTCCAGGGGAAAATGCCGGTGAACAAACAAACAGCGCCACCGACGCTCACAAGGAGGACGAATGGTTTGGCCCGAGTTGGAACGCCGGTCATTTTCTGCTCTTCAGTTTCGCCATGGACACAAAAATCGCTGCCATATTTTTCAGTGAAATTATCAACCAGACAAGAGGACTTTAGTAACCAATCCAGCAAATCCTTATCCGCAGGCAATTAGGTTGTGACTTAGCTGTCACAGCGATGTGCCAAAAGGTCTTCTCAAGGTGCCTCGGCTCGCATCCATTATTTAATAACTTCATGTAAATCAACTAGTTACAAAAGTACTGTGATGGCGACAGGCTTGCATTAGGAAAGACTGATTACCTTTGATTTTTTCAGGCAGGGACATGATGCAACGAAACTTCATTGTTATTTTGGTAGTGCTGGCGTTATCGTCTGCCATGTTTGCAGGCAACAGCAAGATTTCGCCGGACTTGCAAAACACCGGCTCAACCGCAAAGGAACAGGTTGTGATCCAGTATGCGCCGGGAACACCGATCAATTGCGGCGGCTTGCTGGGCCTGGTAGATTGCCTTTTGAACGACGTGCTCAAACTGGGCGGACAGATTCTGGGGCAATTGCCGCTGGTAAACGGCTTGGTTGCGTCACTGGACCACAACGGCATTGTGGCGCTCTCTAACCAGTCCAACGTGGTTTACATCAGCAAAGATCGCGCTCTCATGCCGTTTTTTGATAACGCCGCCGCGGCGGTGAATGCGCCAACGGCCTGGAAGTCAAACTATACTGGATCTGGGATTGGCGTAGCGTTGATTGACAGCGGCGTGAACTCACATCCTGACTTGACCACGACCAGCTTTTGGCCGATATCGCGCATTGTCTACAACCAGAGTTTTGTGCCCAGCAATTCAAACGCCGGTGACGATTATGGACACGGCACGCATATAGCGGGCCTGATCGCCGGCAATGGACTTAGTTCAACCGGGCCTATTTTCTCCCAGACATTCAAAGGCATTGCGCCGGGAGCACAGATCGTGAATCTTCGCGTTCTGGATGAATATGGCAGCGCCACTGACAGCCAGGTGATTGCGGCAATCAACCAGGCCATCAGTTTGAAATCCAAATACAACATACGCGTCATCAATTTGTCTCTTGGCCGCGGAGTGTTTGAAAGCTATAAGCTGGACCCACTTTGCCAGGCGGTGGAAAAGGCATGGAAGAGCGGAATCGTGGTTGTGGTGGCAGCCGGCAACAATGGGCGCTATTTGCCAACCGGGGGATATGCGACCGTGACATCACCGGCCAACGATCCCTACGTTCTTACGGTTGGATCCATGAAACCGATGGGAACGCCGGAACGCACGGACGATTTGATTGCCAGCTACAGTTCCAAAGGACCAACTCTGATCGACCATGTAGTTAAACCGGATGTGGTAGCGCCGGGGAACATGCTGATAGCCACGGAAATCGGCAACACGACTTTATTCAACACGGAGCCGGACAACCGCGTACCTTACAGTGCTTATGTTTATTACGGTTCTTCAAGCCCGTCAAAACTCTATTTTCAATTGAGCGGCACCAGCATGGCTGCGGGCGTAGTCAGCGGCGCTGTGGCTGACCTGCTGCAGGCGCATCCACTGATGACGCCGGACCAGGTGAAAGCCAGGTTAATGAAGACCGCCTCAAAAACTTTTCCCGCGACCAGCAGCGTTTTTGACGCTGCCAGCGGCATTACCTACACCAGCCAGTACGATATCTTCACCGTTGGAGCAGGTTATGTTGATCTGTCAGCGGCGTTGGCCAGCACCGAACTCACGACTGGAACCGCAATGTCACCGACGGCGGTTTACGATCCCAATAGCCGCACAGTCTATCTGACCAGCGATCCATCGTCTGTTTGGGGAACAAAACAGGCATGGTCAGGGCCGGCAGTTTGGGGCGGGTCACAGTTTGCGGGCGGAAGTTCGATCATGTGGGGAGCAAATACAACGGGCGGTTCTTCCATCATGTGGGGTGCCACCGATCTTTGGGGTAGTTCAATTATGTGGGGAGCAGGAACATCTTCAGGGTTCTCCGCAATCTGGAGCAACAGCATTATGTGGGGCGCAAGCGGCCAGTGGGGCAGCAGTATTATGTGGGGCGCAAGCGCGGACAAGGGAGAATAGGCAAAGCAGAGCACGGTAAGAACTTATCAGGTTTAAGGCGCGGTTCGATTCAGGCCGCGCCTTTTTCTTGTGCCAGGAAAAATCAACGGGAAAGCATGAAAGGGCCAGAGGGAAACAAGTTGGTCCCCCCGGATATCTTTTAAACCAAGACACGAAGTATGGCTGACTGTGATTCACGAAGAAGAAAAGCCCCAGCGAGCGTGAATTATGGCAGAACGGCACGATAGAATCTAAGCGTCTATGGATTCTTTGGCACAAAAAAAGGCGGCGATTCAACCGTACCTGCGCCACCAGCCCGGTACGCAGCCCAGTTCACTTTATGAACCCTATCGAGCCACGGTGTTGCGCTCACCGCGCAAGCCCCTGGTCTATTTGCCGCATACCTTGTCAGAGGTTACCGGGCCGGTCTTTGGGTGGGAGGGAATTGCCCAGAACGATAACGATCTCACGCGGCAGCATGGCGGTGAGCCGCTGGGCGAGAGAATCATTGTGACCGGGCGTGTTCTTGAGAGCAATGGCCGTCCTGTGCCCAACACGCTGATTGAAATCTGGCAGGCAAACTCCGCAGGCCGATACACGCATATAAAAGACCAGCATCCCGCGCCGCTTGATCCGAATTTTTCCGGCACTGGACGAACGCTCACGGACGAGCATGGCGCTTATCGTTTTGTAACCATCAAGCCGGGGCCGTATCCCTGGCTCAACCACCACAACGCCTGGCGCCCCGCACACATACATTTTTCCGTCTTCGGAAGGGCTTTTATTTCTCGCCTGATCACGCAGATGTACTTTCCCGGCGACCCTTTGTTTGCTTTTGATCCAATTTTTCAATCCGTGCCTGATGAAAAGGCGCGGCAGAGGATGATTTCCAGTTTTGATCTGGAGACCACACAGCCGCAATGGGCCACTGGCTACAGGTTTGACATTGTGCTGCGCGGCCCTGAAGCTACGCCGTGCAAGACATAAGTATGGACCACGTCCCCACACCTTCGCAGACGGTCGGCCCGTTTTTCCATTTCAGCCTGACCACTGCTGAGCACTGTATCGGATGTATCGCAGGCCCGCTAGTCCCAGGCGAGCGTGTCTGGCTGCAGTGCCGTGTATTGGATGGCGAGAATGTGCCTGTGCCCGATGCCATGATCGAGATCTGGCAGGCTGACGCCGAGGGCCGCTATTATTCAGAAGCGGACAGTGAGAATGCGGTTGATCCGGCGTGGCGCGGATTTGGGCGCATGGCTACTGGGGAAGACGGCATCTGCAAATTTGAAACCATCAAGCCGGGACGCGTTCCGTGGCCGGGCAGCGGGTTACAGTCGCCACATCTTAAAGTGGCGATCTTTGCGCGCGGAATGCTCAAGCAGCTCTTTACGCGCATTTATTTTGCCAACGATCCAGCAAACCAGGAAGATCCCGTGCTGCAACGTGTTCCGCAGGAGCGGAGAGAGACCCTCATGGCACATATGGATGCGGAGCGTCCGGGGCATTGGCGCTTTGATGTGCATTTGCAGGGTGAACTGGAGACGGTGTTTTTTGATGTGTGATTTTTGTTCCCAAGCATATCCAATCCGCAACACCAAATCCAACCCCTAACTAAAGCGAATCGCCGCAACTCCTGATATAACACCATTGAATGTTTGCCGATCGCACGAACTGGAACTTAAAGCCCAATCGCCTGGCGGAAGCGCTGGAGCGCCACAAATCCAGCGGACGGAAGGTCTTTGACCTGAGCGCCTCCAATCCCACGGAATGCGGTTTTAAGTATGACGCAGCAGCAATCATGCGCGCTCTCTGCACGCCCGCTTCGCTGCAATATCATCCTGATCCGCGCGGCCTACAATCTGCCCGCGGGGCTGTGAGCGATTACTATTTCACGATTGGCGAACAAGTCAGCATCAGCGATCTGCTGCTTACTTCGAGCACAAGCGAGGCGTATTCGTTTGTCTTCCGGCTGCTGTGCAATCCAGGCGATGAGTTGCTGATCCCGACGCCAAGCTATCCCTTGTTTGATTTCCTGGCCGATATAAGCGACATCAAGCTCATCCGGTATCCGCTTTTTTACGATCATGGCTGGCATATTGATCTGCACGCACTGAAACAGGCGATCACTCCACGCACGCGCGGCGTGATTGTGGTGCATCCGAACAATCCGACAGGCCATTTCACAAAACAGGAAGAAACAGAGCAACTCAACCAGCTGTGTTCTGCGAACCAGATGAGCATTATCGCTGATGAGGTCTTTCTTGATTTCACGCTGGGCGTAGCAGAAAAAAGCTTCGTGGCCAACGCGGGCGCGCTCACTTTTACGATGAGCGGCATTTCCAAGATATCCGGGCTTCCACAGATGAAATTTGCGTGGCTTGCCATCAGTGGTCCGGAAGAGAGGAAAAGGGAAGCGCTGGCGCGCCTGGAGATGATTGCTGACACGTACCTTTCGCTGAATACGCCCATCCAGATGGCCGCGCCTTGGTTCCTGCAACAACGGTCTGCATTTCAGCAGCAGGTTATCGCGCGCGTGCGCAGAAATCTTGCTGAACTTGACGCACAACTCGCTGGGAAAAAACAGATTGATCGCCTAGAGGTTGAAGCAGGCTGGTATGCCGTTCTGCGCGTTCCGGCCACCCGTCCGGATGAAGAACTGGCAATCGAGCTACTGGAGAAGCACGATGTCTACCTTCACCCCGGACACTTCTATGATTTCCCCGGTGAAGGCTACCTCGTGATCAGCCTGATTACGCCGGAACAGGATTTTAGTGAAGGCTTACGCCGGTTGTTGGCAGCGATCTGAACGTGGCACGTAACTAGAAAAGCCAAGCGCCAACGATAGAGAGCGTTGCACCGTTGGAAATTTTACAATCGCACTCAGATTCTGTTTGAACGCAGCGTCAGATCGCCCACTCCTACGTGCGCATGCAAATGATACTTTCCTGGTCCGGCGGTTTTGAATGAACGCCAGACGCCGCTTCTTACGTTCCTGAAAATAGGCGCATTCACATCGCCAATGCGCACGGAAAAATCCGCGTGAGCATAGTCTCTGGGACGCAACTCGTTCAATTCCAGATTTCCTGCGCGGACCTCAATATCTTTGTTGCCCTCAACATCGCCCACGTGGAGACCCCCTACGGCCATGCGCACGCGCAAATCGGTCCTGCGCGGGACCTCAATAATGGCGTGAAAGCTAGATTTGGGACCTGCAATCTTGAGGTAGTTGGTGCCGTGTCCGGAACTGATCTGCACCTGCACTTTTATCGGGTTCTCAGTCTTTCCTTCTTCATAGACAACGGCGATGCTGTCAGACGCGCTGGCTACGATCTGGTAATCACCTGAGCCGAGTTCGATATCCAGAGGCCAGTTTGGATCGGGCCGAAGCTCGTAGCGGCGTTCATGGCTGGATTGCATCGGCCCAGAGGGCAGAGAGTTTTGGGCACATGCTACAGAGACGGACAGCGCGAGTAAGAAAGGCAAAAGCTTTTTCATACACGCCTCCTTGTCATCTATATACGCCGGTTGGAGGAAAAAGGTTCCCGGAAGTACTTGTTTATTCGTGGCTTATTTTGCTGGATCCGTCCGCCGTATCCTGCGCAGATTGCCGCAGCTTATAGCGTTGTATCTTTCCGGTAGCGGTCTTAGGAAGCTCTTGTACGATTTCAAAGATTTGCGGGCACTTATACGCCGCCAGCCGGTCCAGTACGTGTTGCCGAATCTCTTCAATCGTTTGCGGCGTTGCGCTCATGTTGTTCTTGAGCACCACATAGGCGGCAGGCTTTACCAGTTGATTGCCATCGGCGGTGCCAATGGCTGCTGCTTCCTGGATCATGGGATGCTCCAGCAGCACGCTTTCAATCTCAATCGGGCTTACCCACATGCCTTTCACTTTCATCATGTCGTCGTTTCTGCCCACGTACCAGTAATAGCCATCCAGATCACGGTAGTATTTGTCGCCCGTGCGGATCCAATGGCCCTGGATTGTCTCCTTTGTCTTCTCATGCTGGTTCCAGTAGCAGGAACAGACGGAGTCGCCTTTGATGAGCAGGCTGCCAATCTCGCCGTCCGGAACGTCATGTCCATTTTCATCCACAATGCGGGCTTCATAGCCCGGCATGATTTCGCCGCTCGATCCCGGACGCACCGCTCCAGGCCGGTTGGCGATAAACATGTGCAACGCTTCAGTCGAGCCGATGGCATCCAGTATCTCGACGTTAAAGCGTTCCTTGAAGCGATGGAAAAGCGCCGCGGGCAGGGCTTCTCCAGCAGAAACGGCGTAGCGCACGGTGGAAAGATCAAAGTCCGGCCCGCCTCCTTCGCGCTGGTAAGAGAGCAGCGTTGCGTAGTTTGACGGCACAGAGAAAAAGAGCGTGGGCTTGTGTTTTTCAATCACAGAATAGATGTTCGGCGGGGACGGGGAACCGGGCCATAGGATGCTGGTAGCGCCGACGGAGAGCGCAAAATAGAGCCCATTGCCCATGCCATAGGCAAAGAACATTTTGGCGACGCTGAAAAAGCGGTCATCTTCCGTAATCTTTAATATGCCTTTGGCATAAAGCTCGGCGCAGACCACCATGTCATGGTGCAGATGCACGCAGCCTTTAGGAAAGCCGGTGCTGCCGGAAGAATAGAGCCAGAAAGCAGCGTCATCTTTGTTCGTAGGCTCAGCCTCTAGCTCAGGGGAACTGGCATCCATGAGTTGCTGCAGTGACTCCACGCCTTCCCGCGCCTTGCCGAAAACGACAATGGTCTTGAGATAGTGAAGTTTTTCTTTCGCAATCGCCTGCACCTGCGGCAATAGCGCTTCACTTACGATCAGAATGCGCACACGCGAATCATTGAGGATGTACTCATACTCGTTCGGCTTGAGCAGGGTATTGATCGGGATGAGCACAGCGCCAATCTTGACCCCGCCGAAGAAGCAGTATGGGAACTCCGGCGTATCCAACAGAAGGAGTCCGACACGCTCTTCCTGGCGCACACCAAGATTTTTAAGCGCATTGCCGGCGCGGTTGACTCGTTCAAAGAACTGGCGGTAGGTGACGCGCTCATCGCCACATTCATAGGCTACTTTCTGGCTGCGGCCTTCACGGATATGGCGGTCGACAAAATGGGACGCCACGTTAAAGATTGTTGGCAATTGGGGTGATTTCATTTGCGCCGCCCGGCAGCTCACGGGACTGCAAGTATAAACATTGTAGAATCAATTGCTTACGTTTTGCATTCCTCAGTCGTCAACAGCATAATAAAGCCGGAACTTACTCTCTCCCGCAGCCGTAACTACCGGCAAGCGGGAGCGAAAAAGCATGATAATTTTGCCCTTCCGTTAATAAACGGGTACTTCTCTCGTCAGACATCTTGAGAGGAGCACCGTACTAAATTGCAGGCCACAATGCAAATAGCGCAGGCGAATATGGCAGTCATGGCCGGAGACAGTTTCAGGCCGGGGCTGGAGCAGATATTTCTGGAACACAGGGACCTCGTATTCCGGGCCGCGTATCGCGTCACGGGAAATGCGAATGACGCTGAAGACGTGTTGCAAACCGTCTTTTTGCGTCTGGTCCGATTGGAGAAATTTCCGGAAATCGCCAATCTACCGGGTTATCTGCACCGGTCCGCGGTGAACGCGTCTCTGGACTTGCTGCGGGGCAAGAAGGAAACATTTTCGCTGGATGAAGACCCGAACCAGACTGAAGTGGTCTCGACCGACCATGGACCGCATTCGGCTGAACTCCGGGACTGGTTGCGCCATGCTTTGGCGCGGCTGAATCCCCGCTGGGCGGAGATGTTTGTGCTTCGATTTATAGAGGATTACAGCAATCGCGAAATAGCCGGAATTATGAAAACATCGCCGGCGGTAGTTGCTGTGGTGCTGCATCGTACGCGTACTCAACTGAAGAAAGACTTTAAAGGATTGACGAGAGGAACCCGATGAACCGTCAAGAAAAAAATCCCGCTACGAATTCTCCTGCCAAGCGGCCAGGCGAACTGCTTGACCAGACGCTGGCAGCGGTACGCGCTGAGATGCCTGAGAATGAAACCATCCATGCCGCGGGAGATCGCGTTTGGCAACGGCTGAGCCAGGAAGTTACAACCCTGCCGCAGGTTGAATCCATCCGCGGCTGTGCCGATGTGCGTAATTTGCTGGTCCAATACCGTGCCGGCCAACTGGTTCCGGCGCGCGCCCTGCTGGTGGAATCACACCTCCATGAGTGCGTTGGCTGCCGCAGGGAAGCCGAGACCGGGAAGCGCGAGATCAACCGGCTGGCGCCGTGGAAGCAGGAGCTTCCGCAGGTGGGTAACACCGGCTTTCGCTGGGTTGCTGTTGCAGCGGCAATCGCGGTTTTCGCCATTACGACGTACTTTGTCCAGGACAAGTTCTTTTCCGGTCCGCAGGGGATGCGGGCCCGTGTGGAATCGTTCAGCGGTGTGCTGAATCGCGTTGGTTATAACGGTGACCAGCCGCTGAAAGTTGGCGACGAGTTGACGGAAGGTCAACGGGTCCGTACTGGCGGCGGGTCACACGCAATGTTGCGCCTGCGCGATGGTTCACTGGTGGAGATGAATGAACGCGCGGAGTTTGGCGTTTCCATGGGCCGCAAGGACACCACGGTGCAACTTGGGCGCGGCAACATCATCATTCAGGCGGCAAAAAGGGAGAGCGGCCATCTTTATGTTGCTTCACCGGATTGCCGCGTGTCAGTTACCGGCACGGTATTTTCCGTGAATGCGGGGATGAAGGGATCACGGGTCTCAGTGATTGAAGGTGAAGTACGCGTAGCGGAAGCTGGAGCGGAAAAAGTCCTCCATCCGGGAGACCAGCTTTCCACGAACGTGAGTTTGGGGACCGTTCCGGTAAAGCAGGAGATTGCCTGGAGCCAAAACCTGGACAAGCACCTGGCCTTGCTGGCGGAGTTTGCTCATTTGAGCAACAAGCTGGCCACAGTGCAGCTGCCGGGCTTGCGTTATCAGAGCCATGTACTGCCGACTCTGCCCGCCAATACCATTGTTTTTGCCGGCATCCCCAATCTGGGCGATGCCGTACAACAGGCCAACAAACTTTTCCAGCAGGAGTTACAGGAGTCAGCAGTGCTGCGCGAATGGTGGCAGCAGGCCCAGACAAAGAACGATGGGCCGGAGTTCAACGAGATCATCGAATATGTCCATGATTTAGGCCAGTATCTTGGGGATGAAATTGTTTTCTCACTGGCCATGAATGGAAACGATGGCGAGCCGCTGGTGGTGGCGCAGGTGCAGCATGACGGCCTGAAACAATTTATCCAGAAGGAAGCGGCAAAATACGCCGGCGCCAAGTTGCACATCCGTATTGTGGATGAGCAGGAATTGAATCAGTTGGCGGCGCAGGGAAAAGGGAAGCAGCTACTGGTCCTTGTTCGTCCTGACTTTGTTGCCGCTGCGGGTGATGCCGCCACGCTCAAGCAGTTTGTTGCCGGGTTGAATGGCGGCGGTGGATTTGCCGCTACTCCCTTTGGCCAGCGCATGGCCGCACAGTACAAGAATGGCGCTGAGATTCTTTTCGGCGCGAACCTGGCAGAGATGGCTATCCGCCATCATCCGCGTGATTCAGGCCAAAATGCACACTTTGAACTCACCGGACTGACTGATATTCAATATCTGATCGCGGAGCGCAAAGGAAGCGGCGATCAGGTGCAGAACCGCGCTCAGGTGACGTTTGTGAACCAGCGCCGCAGCCTGGCATCATGGCTGGCAGCTCCGGCGCCGATCGGTGGACTGGATTTTGTGTCCAAGGACGCAGGCGCGGTAGCAGCGTTCATCTCCAAAAACCCGTCAGACATGCTGGATGACGTTTTGAATATCAGTAAAGCCTCAGGTCATGACGCGCAAGAGAATCTTGCCCGCGGCGAGTCAGAGCTGAAAATCCGGTTCCATCAGGACCTGGTGGACACCCTGGGCGGCGAGGTTACGTTTGCCCTGGATGGTCCGATTCTGCCAACGCCCGCCTGGAAAATAGTGGCTGAAGTGCATGATCCGGGCCGGTTGCAATCCACGATCCAGCAGCTAATCGCAGATGTAAAGGAACACATAAAAGGCGAGAATGGAGGCATTGCACTGGACCAGGAAACGGCCAACGGGCTGACTTTTTATACGGTCCGCGCAACCGATGCAACAAAACCGTACGAGGTTACGTATACCTTTACTGACGGATACATGATTCTTGCACCGAGCAAGGCGCTGGTGATGAACGCGATTACGATCCATCAAAACGGAAACTCCCTGGCACACTCCACGGAGTTCCGCGCACTGCTGCCGCAAGATGAACACGCGGATGTTTCCGCCGTCCTGTATCAGAACCTGGCCCCGGTGATTGGGCCGATTGCCCAGCAACTCTCGGCTTCACAGTTGCAGTCACTGAAGCAGATTGCAGCGGAAACTAAACCCAGCGTGGTTTGCGCGTATGGTGAAGACAATGCCATTCGCGTGGCCACCAGCAGCCGGCTCTTCGGCTTTGACCTGAACACACTGGCCCTCTCCACGTTGATGAACGTGGCGCAGCCATCGCGAGCGCACCATACGATCCAGCTCGTAAAATGAGGCCGAATGCCTGCAATCATTGAAATGCAAAACCTGACAGTGCAACTGGGCAGCAGGACGATCCTGAACCAGTTAAGCGGCGCACTGTCAGGCCGCTGTATTGGACTGCTGGGGCCGAACGGATCAGGCAAATCAACCCTGATCAACACCCTGCTGGGTTTTTATGAACCGGTTGCAGGGGCGGCCCGCGTTTTGGGCAAAGAAGTCAAAAGCAATTT
>DATBCN010000173.1:0-5321 GCA_036270475.1 Candidatus Angelobacter sp.
CCTGGCCAAGCAGTCCGCGGAAATTGAAAAAGCGGCGCTGGTGGCCGATATCCGCGAAGGTGAACAGCTCAAACGCCTGCCCCGGATCATTCAATCGTTACGCAAGCAGATCAACACCACGGTGCTTTTTCTTGAAGCTTCTGATGACGCGTTGCTGCGCCGTTTCAGTGAGACGCGCCGTCCTCATCCGTTAGGAAAGGATTCCACAGTAAAAATCGCACTCCAGAAAGAACGCCGCATGATCCAGCCCATCCGCGCCCTTGCGGACATGGTGGTGGACAGCTCCAAATTCAATGTGCATGAGCTGCGTTCGCACATTACCAGCAAGTTCGCCGCTGGCAATACGGACAAGGACATTCTTGTTTCCATTGTCAGCTTTGGCTACAAAGCCGGTGTTCCCAACGATGCGGACTTGCTCTTTGATGTCCGCTTTCTTCCCAATCCGCACTTCATACCTGCATTTCGCCCATTTACCGGACGCCATCCCCAGGTGGCCAAATACATCCGTTCGTTTCCCCAGACGCAGGAGTTTATTGACCGAATCTCAGCGTTGCTGGTCTACCTGATTCCGCATTATGTGCGCGAGGGAAAGAGTTACCTGACTATCGGCTTTGGCTGCACCGGCGGCCAGCACCGCTCCGTGCTGATCGGCGAGGAAGTAAAAAAGCTGCTGGGCAAAGCCGGATACCGAGTGAAGATCGTACATCGGGACGCGCCTAAGTAATTAACAATACTTTACTTTGTGTCATCCACCCCTGATTCAGCCACACTCCTTTAGAATGGGAGAAATGTCTTCTGCCGCCATGAGTGATTTATGCGACAACTAAAACGGTTGTTGGCATATCTCCGTCCTTATTTACCGCACTTCATCGGTTCCATTCTGCTGATGGCGGTGGTGGGACTGATGGATGCATTCCGCATTTTGCTGATGGGCCCAATCATTGACCGGGTCCTGACGCCGAAGACGCCTGGCCGGTCACTCACGCTGTTTCACATTCCCGGCACGCAACATATTGTTTATCTGCAGGATTTTATTCCGCAGCACTTTGCCAATCCGCTTACCGTGGTGGCCGTGGCGCTGGCCGGAAGCGCGATCATCAAGGGAGTTTGCGACTACGTTGGCACATATCTGGTGAACTATGCCGGATACGGCCTAATTACCGACCTGCGCAACAGTCTGTATGACCGGATTCTGCGGCGGTCGATTGCGTTCTTCTCGCGTTTTTCCACGGGCACTCTGGTTTCCACCGTGGTGAATGACGTGGAGAAAGTGCAGATCACTCTTACCATTGCGCTGGCGGAATTTCTGCAGCAATTTTTCACCCTGATTTTCCTGGTCGGCGTGGTGATTGTGGAAGGACACCAGTTGGCGCTGGTGCTGCTGATTTTTGTTCCGTTTGTAATTATTTCGGCGGGAAAAATCGGGCGTCGCGTCCGTTCCACCACCCGCAAAGGCCAGGACAAACTGGCCGACATCCAGAACATTTTGCATGAGAGCA
Organism: Candidatus Angelobacter sp.; assembly: GCA_036270475.1. Taxonomy (GTDB): domain Bacteria; phylum Acidobacteriota; class Terriglobia; order Terriglobales; family Acidobacteriaceae; genus Angelobacter. Next base: position 1,500 of record DATBCN010000173.1, read on the forward strand.
TTACCGGGAACAGGATTGTAAAAGCGTTTGGCATGGAAAACTGGGAGAGCCAGCGTTTTGTGATGGCTGCCAAACGGCTCTTTCGCGCCAATCTGAAGTCAGTAGCGGTCCAGTCAATCAGTTCGCCGCTCATGGACATTGTGGGCGCGGTGGCCGTGGCGCTGCTGCTGTGGCTGGGCCGCAGCACGATCAACACGGGAAAAATGACGGAAGGCGCTTTTATTACTTTTATCATCGCGGTTTTCCGGCTTTATGATCCGGTCCGCAAGATGGCGTTCTTCAACAACAGCTTTCAACAGGCGCTGGGCGCTTCGCAGGAAATCTTCCGCTTCATGGATGAAGAGGACGAGATCAGGGAAAAGCCCAACGCTGTTGCGCTGCCGGCCTTCCGTGAGCGAGTCCGTTTTGAGAATGTAAGCTTTGCTTATACCGGCCCGAACGGAACGGAGCCGGAAATCCTGCGCAATGTGAACCTGGAAACGCGCGCCGGCGAGGTAGTGGCCATTGTAGGCTCCAGCGGCGCGGGGAAGAGCACGCTGGTCAACCTGATTCCGCGTTTTTTTGACGTGACCGGCGGCGCAATCAAGCTGGATGGCCACGATATCCGTAATGTCACGATCGCCTCCTTGCGCGCCCAGATTGGCGTGGTGACCCAGGACACCATACTGTTCAATGACACCGTACGCAACAACATCGCCTATGGCCAGCCGGATGTGACGGAGGAAGCAGTGACGGAAGCTGCCAAGACCGCCCTGGCCCATGATTTTATTCTGCGCCTGCCCGATGGCTATGACACAGTGATTGGCGAGCGCGGCCTGCGGCTTTCCGGCGGCGAGCGCCAGCGCATCGCCATTGCCCGCGCGCTGCTCAAGAACGCGCCCATTCTGATTCTGGATGAAGCCACTTCTGCTCTCGATACCGAGTCTGAATCCCTGGTGCAGTCGGCGTTGCAGAACCTGATCTCCGGCCGGACGGTCTTTGTGATTGCGCACCGGCTTACCACGGTGCGCCATGCTGACCGCATTGTAGTGTTGGAAGGCGGCCATATTACTGACTCCGGCACGCATGAAGACCTGCTGACCCGCCTGGGGACCTACCGCAAATTATATGAATTGCAGTTTATGGATTTAGACCCCAAAATGGGTGAAGAAGCTGGTGTGGTAACCCGCGAACAGATCAAACACTAAAGGTCCCGAAGAATAAAACCATGTCCATCCGTTCCATGACCGGATTCGCGCAGGTAAAGTCCCTTGCAGGCGAGGGGACCTCATTCACGCTGTCATTGAAATCCGTCAACCATCGCTTTCTTGATCCGCAGCTCCGCCTGCCTCTGGAGCTGGACGAACTGGAGATGAAGGTGCGCCGGGTATTGAAGGAACGGCTGGCGCGCGGACATGTGGAAGTGACGCTTAACGTGGACCGCCGCGGCGGCGAAGGTTATGAGTTCAATCGCGAGCTGGTAGGCGGCTATGTTGAAGCCTTCCGGAAGGCGGCACGGGAGTTCGGCACCAATGGCGAGCCTGACCTGAACAACGTTTTTCGCATGCCCGGAGCACTGGGCGCCATGACGCCCCTTGACGGTAATTTTCAAACCGCGGTCCTGGCCGCCCTGGACGAAGCGATTTTGAAGCTGAACGTGATGCGGGAACAGGAAGGCCGCGGCATGGAAGACGAGATGCGCCGCCGCCTGACATCACTGGAACAGGCCACGGACGAGGTTTCCAAGCTGCGGGCCGCGGTTTCCAAGGCATACATGGAAAAAGTGCGGTCGCGCATGCAGGAGCTGCTGGAAAACGCCGACGAGGACCGTATCCTGCAGGAGGCCGCGATTCTGGCCGAGCGCAGTGACATCCAGGAAGAGTTGGTCCGGCTGCATACCCACATTGACCACTTCCGCAAGCTGCTGGACCAGGGCGGAGAAGTAGGCAAGAAGCTGGACTTTCTGTTGCAGGAACTCAATCGCGAGGCCAATACGCTGCTTTCCAAAACCTCAGGCGTTGCGGGTGAAGGTCTGCGCATTACTGAACTTGGGCTGCAGATGAAATCGGAGATTGAAAAATGCCGCGAGCAGGTGCAGAACCTGGAATGAGCGGCATACTTTACATCATCTCCGCACCTTCCGGTTCCGGCAAAACCACACTGGTGAATGAGCTGCGCCAGTATGTGCCGAACCTGGAGTTTTCCGTTTCTTTTACCACGCGCCCGCCACGCGGCAGCGAACAGGATGGCCGCGAATACCACTTTATTACCCGTGAAGAATTCGAGGCGATGATCGGACGGGACGGTTTCCTGGAGTATGCGCTGGTCTTTGGCAACTATTACGGCACAACCAAATCCGTTTTGCAGCAGGCCAAGGAGCAGGGGAATGATGTGCTGCTCGATATCGACGTGCAGGGCGAGCGCCAGGTCAAGAAGAAAATGCCGGACGCGGTGAGCATCTTTGTGCTGCCGCCGAGCCGCGCGGAACTGGAGTCGCGCTTGAGGAAGCGCAGCCTGAGCGAAAACGTGCATGCCGAAGAGGTGATTCGCCGCCGGCTGGATACGGCGCGCCGGGAAATTGAGAACTATCCCAACTACGACTACATATTGATCAACGACCGGCTGGAGCAGTCCGTGGACCGGTTGCAGGCCATTGTGCTGGGAGAGAGAAGCAAGCATTCGGGAAAGACGCCAAGCCATGAAGAGAAGCAATATCTGGCCACGGCAGAGAAGTGCCTGAAGGCAAACATGGAAGGCGAGATCAAGCGCGTGCTGGATTCTTTTGGCGACACTGGTCCGCAAGCCAAGCCGGCAAATAACAGATTCAATGTGACTTGATCACGCCCCAAACCCGCCACTATTGTTCAGCCTGCAGCCGGATTACAATCTAAGCATGAAGGTGGCCCTGGGAGTTACCGGCGGAATTGCCGCATATAAAGCGGCTGAGCTGGTGCGCCTGTTGCAGGACCGCGGTATTCGCATTCAGGTAGTGATGACTCGCGCCGCCCAGGAGTTTGTCCGTCCGCTCACATTTGCCGCCCTCAGCGGAGAGAAGGTCATAACCGGGCTGTTTGGCGCTGGCGCAGAAGATCCCAATATTGATTCTGCCGTGGAGCATATTGCCGTTGCCCAGGCCATTGATGCCCTGGTTGTCGCTCCGGCTACCGCTGACGTGATTGCCAAATTTGCCCATGGCGAAGCCAATGATTTTTTGACCACTCTTTTTCTGGCCACGACCGCGCCGGTTGTAATCGCGCCGGCGATGAATGTAAACATGTGGGAGAACGCGGCCACGCAGGCCAATCTCCAGACGCTGAAAGCGCGAGGCTATGTCATTGTGGAGCCGGACAGCGGTTATCTGGCATGCGGCATGATTGGAGCAGGCCGGCTCGCCGCGAATGAAACGATTGTGAAGGCCGTGCTGAAAGCGTTGGGAGCAGGACAAGACCTGGCAGGCGAGACCGTATTAGTTACGGCAGGGCCTACGCGGGAACCGATTGATCCGGTGCGCTACATCGGCAACCGGTCCAGCGGAAAGATGGGCTATGCGCTGGCCGAAGCAGCTTTGCGGCGCGGCGCAAAAGTGGTGCTGATCTCCGGGCCAACGGCCCTTACTCCGCCATCCGCCGATGAAGTTGTGCAGGTACAAACAGCGCAGGAGATGCGCGACGCGGTGCTGGCCCATCTTGAACAGGCGACAATCGTGATCAAAGCAGCAGCCGTGGCGGATTTTACCGTGCGCGCCGCGGGCGAGAAGATCAAACGCAAAGGGCCGATAGCGCTTGAACTTGAGCCTACGGCGGACATTCTGGCAGAGGTTGGGGCGAAAAAGGGCAGCCGCAT
>DATBCN010000174.1:0-1746 GCA_036270475.1 Candidatus Angelobacter sp.
AATGCCATGGGGATCAGCGTGGCTTCCCAGAAAACGTAAAACAAAAACATGTCCAGCGAGAGGAACACGCCGATCATCGCCATCTCCAACAGCAGGAGCAGGACGAAAAATTCCTTTACGCGGTCATGGATCGATTTCCAGGAAACCAGCACGCTCAGCGGAACGAGGAGCGTTGTGAGCAGCACCAGCCACATGGAGATGCCGTCGGCTGCCATGTGGTAGTGGATGGCCTGGCCGATCCAGTTGGAATTCACGTCAAACTGAAAGCCGGACTGGCCGCGGTCATAGTAGATCGGCAAGTAGAGCGAGAGGCCGAATGTGGCAATGGAGATGATGAGCGCGGCCCAGCGCAGCGCGCGGTCATTGCGCGGCATCAGCATGAGTAGCAGCGCGCCGATGGCGGGGAGGAAGGTGACAAGCGTAAGGATGGAGTGGCTCATTTGCTCACCCCCAGCCAGATCATGTAAGCCAGCACCGCAGCCCCACCGATGGCGACCCATGCGGCATAAGAACGAATGTTGCCGGATTGCATCCGCCGCAGCTCGTTGCCAATGCTCTTTGAGGATGCGCCTGCCCCATTTACCAGACCGTCAATCACGCCCTGGTCCATGCCGCGCCAGAGGACAACGGTCGAAAGAGCGAGCAGCGGCTTGACGAAGATAGCACCATAACCTTCGTCAACGTAATATTTATGCAGGACCATGGCGTAGACGCCGTGCATTTTTGCGGTGATGCGGTCGGGCAGCTCGGGTTTTTTGTAATAGAGCAGCCAGGCAAAGAAGAGGCCGAAAGTGGCAGCCGCCACGGAGGCGCCGGCGAGGAGCCATTCTTCGCCGGATGATTCCGCTTCAGGGCGAGAGATGGGATCGAGTACTTTTACAGTAGGCACTTCGCTATTTTCTGCTGAGGAATGCATCACGGGCGACAGGAAGTGCTCAATCTCATTATGGCCACCCATGAATTTGGGAACGCCAACCCATCCACCAACCACTGAGAGCACTGCCAGCAAAACCAGCGGCGCCAGCATGACCCACGGAGAGTCATGTACACCACCATGTCCGTGGCTGTCATCGTGACCGCTGCCATGTGCGTCAGTTCCGTGAGCAGCAGGGGCTTGAGCGGCTGGCGCAAGATGCGCGTCGCCGAGATCAGCGTCAGGCTTGTACTCGCCAAAAAAAGTCATGAACCAGAGGCGAAACATGTAAAAGGAGGTAATTCCAGCAGTGATGACGCCGACGGCCCAGATCACTGGTCCGCCATAAGGACTGTGAAACACGGCGCCAAGAATTTCATCTTTGCTGAAGAAGCCGGCGAATGGCGGAAAGCCGGCAATGGCAATCGTCGCGACCGTCATCACTCCAAAAGTCCACGGAATCTGTTTGCGCAGACCACCCATACGGCGCATGTCCTGTTCGCCGCCTACGGCATGAATTACTGATCCTGCGCCAAGGAAGAGCAGCGCCTTGAAGAAGGCATGCGTCATCAGGTGGAAGATTCCAGCGGAGTATGCGGCCACGCCGCAGGCCAGAAACATGTAGCCCAACTGCGAAACCGTGGAGTAGGCCAGGACGCGCTTGATGTCCGTCTGGGCCAGGCCCATGGTGGCGGCAAAAATTGCGGTGAGGCAGCCGATGACGGCCACAGTCTCCAGCGCATGCGGAGCGAGATTAAAGATGACATGTGAGCGGGCAATCATGTAAATGCCCGCCGTGACCATGGTGGCGGCGTGAATCAGCGCCGAGACTG
>DATBCN010000175.1:0-2326 GCA_036270475.1 Candidatus Angelobacter sp.
GTAGACCATATCCAATGCTGAGTTGAATCCGCGATGCACCTTGCGGCCATCGCCCGGATCATGCAGCAGAAAGTTGAAGTTGACCAGCATGTCCTGCAGGTTGGTGTTGACGCAGCGGAAGCGGGTGATTGGGTCGGTAAATCCTTCAATTCGAGTTCCGCGAAAGGCCAGAATGATTGCTTCCGGGCCATCCAACACTAGGCACTGGGCAATCCCCTCGTCAAGAAAAGAATCCTGCCACTGCAGGGCGGCGAGGCAGGAAAGATTGGCGGGATGTTTATTGTCGCCATAGGCGGCAAAGGACGCTTCCATCAGCCAAACGGCATTCGCCAGATTGAAGTCGGCGGTCTGGGGCCCAAAAGGAACATCCATGCCAAAATCAAAATAAGCGCGCGCGGGATCTGGCGGCGCAAGCCTGGCGATTTCCGGTGGTGGTATGGGGCGAAGTTCCAGTGTCATGGGCCCTTGCTTTTGGTCAGTCGCGGAAAGCCGTAAAACGTGGCCCTTGAATTCGGAACCCGGCGATCGCGCTAAACGGAAATATCCTGCCGCTTTAACAAACGCGTTTCGGGGCTGTTTCCATTCGCCGGCGATGAAAAAATTGGTTTACTTCAGGCAGCTTTTGCCTGTTGAATGGTTATTGCGCCACCCTCAAGCTCATACCCTTCGTCCCGGAGCGTGGTTTGCGCCGCGGCGCGCAGGTCGGCTTCACCTGCGGTCTGGGGCAGGTCACAATAGCGCCGGATCACTTCCTCCCCGGCGGTAATCTTAATCATCCATTTGGATTTTTCGGTGTCCCATGAAACTTCAGTATGATCGGCACGCATATCTAATCCTCCTTGGAACGTACTCTCTTCCGATTGCCGGAAAAGGATTCGAGTTGCTCTAGAATTCCATGGTTCGCAGGTTCGGGCCCACGATCAGCCGCGCTTCCGTGGCTTTTTGCACATCTTCCGCCGTCAGTCCCGGCGCCACTTCTTCCAGCACCATGCCCTTGGGCGTAATGTTGATGTAGGCCATCTCGGTCACAATCGTGTTTACAACCTTCATTCCCGTTAGCGGCAAAGTACACTTCTTCAGAATTTTGGGCGCGCCCTCTTTTGTGGTGTGCTCCATGGCGATAATCACCCGCCTTGCGCCCGCCACCAGGTCCATGGCGCCGCCCATGCCTTTTACCATTTTGCCGGGGATCATCCAGTTGGCCAGGTTGCCCTCTTCATCCACTTCCATCGCTCCCAGCACGCTCAGGTCAATATGTCCGCCGCGAATCATGGCAAACGAATCAGCGCTGGAAAAATACGCCGTGCCGGGTACTTCTGTCACGGTTTCCTTGCTGGCGTTAATCAGGTCGGGGTCTTCCTCGCCTTCAAAAGGAAACGGCCCTACGCCAAGCATGCCGTTCTCGCTCTGCAGTATCACTTCGACGCCGGGAGCGATATAGTTTGCGACCAGAGTTGGCATGCCAATACCCAGGTTGACATAGAAACCATCCTGCATTTCGCGCGCGATGCGCTTTACGATTCGTTCGCGCTTTTCCGCGTCTTTTTGCTTGTCCGCTTTAATAGGCGTGGTTGCCATGGATTAAGCTCTCTTCCTCAGCGTCCGCTTTTCAATCTGCTTGGGCTGCCCTGTGCAAAGCACAATACGCTTTACGTAAACGCTGGGCACATGGACGCCATCCGGATCGAGCTGGCCCGGCTCCACGATCTCTTCCACCTCGGCAATCGTAACCCGCGCCGCCGTGGCCATAACAGGATTAAAGTTCCGTGTGGTTTTGCGGAAAATAAGATTGCCCCAGCGATCAGCCTTCCAGGCCTTGACCAGCGCGAAATCGGCTTTGAGCGCGCGTTCCATCACATACATGCGGCCATCGAACTCGCGCATCTCCTTGCCCTCGGAAACCACGGTGCCTGCGCCCGTTGGCGTGAAAAACGCCGGAATGCCGGCGCCTCCGGCACGTATGCGCTCTGCCAGAGTGCCTTGCGGATTCAGTTCCAGTTGCACCTTGCCGCTGAGCACAAGCTGCTCAAACAGCTTGTTTTCGCCCACGTATGAACCGATGTGCTTCTTGATCTGGCCGGTGTAAAGAAGTTTGCCCAGGCCAAATTCGTCCACGCCGGCGTTGTTGGAGACGGTGGTCAGGTTTTGTACGCCCTTGCGGACCAGGGCGTCAATCAGGTCAGACGGGATGCCGCACAATCCAAAACCGCCGACCATAATCATGCAGCCGTCCGTTACATCGCGAACTGCTTCATCAGCGCTGGCAATGACTTTATTCATAAACAGAAGATTCTAACTCACTCACCCTCAATCAAATGCCGGAGCA
>DATBCN010000176.1:0-6861 GCA_036270475.1 Candidatus Angelobacter sp.
ATGTTTCCAAGAACTGTACCGAGAGTTTTCATAAAGTCCTCCTAAAAAGCTAAAATCTAGTTCACTGGTTATGGTCAAAAAACCTTTGACCAACATGCGAACAGCTAAATCCGTTTTGCCTTCACACTCAGCCATGCTTCCTGCACGCTTTTGCCCCGGGCCAGCACGTCAATGACCGGCTCGGCATAGACTTCCACTATCTCCATTGCCGCGAGTATTGCATTGCGAATCAGCGGTTCCGTCAGCTTGGCATTGGCGAAAGCAACGCTTGACCTAAAACGCACAAAGCCATACTCATCGTCCATTTCAAAATTGCCGATGGAGAGACCCCAGTTCACGCGGCTGATGAACCGGGCCACTTCATCTCTCCGCTCCACCGGGGCCATGGGGCCAATGTTCACGTAAAAGAGGAACTGCTCCGCCTCCATTGCAATAGCCACCACCGCATCTGACACGGGCGAGTGCGGTGCGCCAAAGTCAATGTAGAAACTGGCATTCTCTTCATCCGCGTCATTTGCCCATTCAATTTCCGTAAGGACCTTGCGCAGCGTCTCAAATGCTTCTTTCGCGTTTATGGTTTTATCTGTCATTGCAATTGCCATGCCGCCTCACATTTATCCTGGAAATATTAAGTACTGACGCACGCATTGAAACTTCATGTGATCACCGTAAGTGACAGGGACCCTATGGCCCATTCCTTCTTGATTTTCGCGATGTGGTCGTTCAGCCTCTTTACTCCCATACCTGGCTTTTCTGTATCAAGCGCACGGCCAATGGAACTGTTCCGGTATTTGTCGCCAACAAAAAGGTTTTCGGTGTAGTTAAAGAATTGTTTGTGGCGTTCCTTGGCTCCGTCTGCAATCGCTTTATGGGATAGCCGTCCACTGATGGTTGTGCGAGCACTTGCGCCGCCCGTCAGCAGGAGCCCTTTGCCTATGGACCACAGCTTTCCAATCAATGCTGTCTGGTAGTTTTCTGCCATGTCCTGCGAGGAAACGATATGCCGGCGCGCCAACCCTTTCTTCAGCAGAGGATCTTTGCCTTTCTTGTGTTCATCCGGATACAGCTCTTTGAGCTCTTCCAGCGTTTCCGTAAAGAACGATGGGCGCGGGATTGTAAACGACTTAGTTGGTTGGTCTTTTTGCCCTTTCTTGACCGATGCGCCTTTCCGCGGCGGGCTCATCGCGCCTTCGATATGATCGGTTTCTCCCTCGTCATTCTGGCTTTCAGTTACCAATTCGAGTGAGTCAACACGGTACTTTGCCTTGATGCCCCCCAAGGCATGGCGCACATCATCGGGCGAGTCATTGTCATCGCGGAGCAGGGCCTCGCCCTCAGCCATGGCTTTGCCGAGGTCAGCTTGCCGCTGGGCTTCTGTACGGATGTCCGGCTTCGCCTCTTTCTTCCCAAACAGGGCCTTAAACAAGCTCTTGGCTGTGGTGACAATCCAATTGATGACGAAATCGATCGCTTTATCCACGGGCGCGCGGACTTTCGTGTTGATGATATTCATCACCTTGTCGGCGATTTTGTTCAGCCCAAGGAAACCGGCAAGGAAGCTGATGGCAAGCACCAGAAGACCAGACAAGACGCTTTCCACCTTGGCTGCGGCGGCGCCAAGTGAGCCGTTGGCAATAGCCATCATGGAATCCAGGAAAGCCATGGCCACCTGAATGATTTTCTTCAGTTTGGCGATGAAGACCATGACGGTGTCGTAAATCGAGATAATGGCCTGGATAAACGCGCCGCCGGGAACCAACAGACTGACTACTTTGGCGATGGCCTTTTTCACCACCGTCTCGACGATGTAGTCCATGATTCCCTGCATCACCATGTCTTTCAGATTGGTGAGCTGGCTCTTGATTTCTTCCCACGCTGCGGCAGGCCCCTCCGTGACCAGTTTCTTTATGATGGCAAAGCCCGCTTCCAGGCCTTGGACAATGTTTTCACTGGTGGCTTTCACCAGCTTCTGCCGGATATTGGTCCAGGTAATACCCAATACCGACAAAGCCAGCAAAGCGAATTCTTTTAGTGTGAGAGCTTTGGGAATGTAAATGCCCGGCAGCGATCCGGTGAGCCACTCCAGAAACGCCTTCTTGAGATGCGTGCCAATATTGTTGGCGAAATTCTGGAACCCCATTTTGCCGGCGTTCACCAAGTTACCGACAAAGCTGATTGGGTCTTTGAAAATCTTCTTGATCGCCCCGCCCACTTTTTGCAGATAGGGCATTGCTCCGGGGGCAACCACTTCAAATATGATTTTGAGCAGGTCCCAGATGGTGTCTCCAGCCCAGCTCATGAACTTGCTCATGAAGCCGCCAAATACCCTGCCCACTTTGATAAAAGCCAGCGGCGGCAAAATGATGTCCACGACTTCCAGCGACTTGAGCGCAGCTATGAACAGATCGGGAATCTGTTCCACAAAACTCATCAGGCCGTTCAAGGCGGTCTTGAACCATGCCCAGCAGCGGGCCAGCGCGTTGGCTTTCTTGATGTTCGCCCAGATCTCTTCCTGGCCGATCAGCGTCATGAAGGGGCCGATCAGATTTTCCGCGGTCTGTGGCACCTCTTCACCGGTGATGGGGTTCTTGCCGAGCACGGCAGTCAGCAGCGCCCATCCGGGCGTGCCTTCGGCCAGCGAGGCCAGCGGTTTCAATATCGCTTCTTTTATGAACGCGACAATTCCGTCGAGCAGGCCTTCAGCAAAACTGATGAGTTGGTCAATAGGGCCGGTAAAGATCGCCTTGGCCCGGTCCCAGGTAGCACCTGGTTGGGCAAAATCAGAAACTCCAAGCGAGCTAACGAAATCTGAAACTGCCTGGAGGATGGAAGATCCCACCATTCCCAGTGTGGCAAGCTGCTGGCTGACCCAGTTGCCAATCTTGTCAAAGATGCCATAGTTATCCAGCGCCTGTGTGATCAGGCCCCCAAAAGGAATGAACTCGATAATGGCGCGAAGCACGTTCGCTGGGCTGCGGTCCACGTTGTTCCCGTTGATAGGGTTCACTCCTATCACAATGGTGAACATGCGGAAGCCGGGAATGATGTTGGCCTTGTCCGCGATATAGTCACGGATGTCACTAAGTCCCCAGCGCTGTGTGCGCGGCGAGGTGCGCTGCTGGACCTGGAAGCTCTCCCCTCGGACTACGGCTGCTGAAGCCTGGTGCGCTTCATGTTCGTAGGAGTCGCCGCCGAGGGTGTAGCGCTGGATGGTAGGAGCGCTCTGCTGCTGGACTACGTGAGCGGCTTCATGGGCCATGAGTCCGAGATCAGCACTGCTTTCACCCTGGCCAAGGACAATATCGTTGCCATGTGTAAAGGCCCGCGCGGACAAGTTGGCGGCGGCGCCTTGCGCGCGCGAATCAGAATGCACACGCACGCCCTGCATATCCACTTGATAGCTCTGCTCAATGGCCATACGCACTGCAGGCGCAAGCGGCTGGCCTCCCAGTGCAGCGGATGCGGAAGACATTGGCTGGCTGTCCGCCGCCGAAGCCGCGGTCCCCATCCGCACGGCCGGAGCAAGCCGGCGTGAAACCGCAGCCGGCGTTGTAGTTGAGCGCGGACGCGGAATGTCTGGCGTGCTCTTGCGGGGTGGCGGCGCGGGGAGCGGAGCATGAAACACGCGCGCAGAGGTGGCCATGGCCTACCTACTGGCCAACCATGGCCAGCGGCATGCTGCGGCGCAAGGGGCAAACCGCGCCCAGCTTGCGATACTCACGATGCACGGCCGCTTCCAGGTGCAGAGAGGTCATCGCGCCCGCCTGTTCCAGCGCCAAGACCGAGGCATGGAGCGCGGCGTTGCGAATCTGGCCGCCGGTCATGATGCAGCGTCCGGCGATATCGTTGAGCAGCCCCGCGTCAACTTCATGGCCCGCCGGCAGATGCATCTGCCAGATGTTCCAGCGCTCGGCTGCGTCCGGCGGACGGAAGTCAACCACCACATCCATGCGCCGCTGGAAAGCGTTGTCGATCCGGTCGACCGCGTTTGTGGTTACGATCAGGATGGATTCAAACGATTCCAGACGCTGCAAAAGATAGTTTGTTTCCAAATTGGCGTACCTGTCATTGGAGGTCTGCACGTTGGTGCGCTGCGTCAAGAGCGCATCGCCTTCGTCCAGCAGCAAGATCACGTCAAGTTCTTCCGCGCGGGCGAAAACCTGGTCAAGATTTTTTTCCGTTTCGCCAATGTACTTGTTGACCACGGCGGAAAGGTCCAGACGATAGAGGTCCATCTGCAATTCCGCGGCGAGCAACTGGGCCGCCAGGGTCTTGCCTGTGCCGCTGGGGCCGGAGAACAGCGCGCGCACTCCGGGGTTGCGGTCGGCATTCAAGGGGCTGCTGCTCCAATCGTGCAATCGCTCACGATGGCGGCAACGGCTCTCAAGGTTATAAAGTTCAGAAAGCGTCTGCGTGGTGACGGCAAGCTGGTCCCAGTCTCCGCAGGTATTCACGCGGCGGGCCAGAGTTTCCAGCGTTTGCCGGCTCAGTGCGCGGCTTGCCTGTTGCACGTCCGCGGTATTCACCTGGGGGCGGTTTTCCACCGCCGCATAAGAAAGCGCCAGACGGGCCGTGCGACGAATGTTTCCACTCGTCAGCCGGAAGCGCTCCGTGATGTTATCGAGTTGCTTGTGATCGCTGATCTCAAGGGTCTGCCGCCAGTGTAGACGGCGGGTATCAACATCCGGCATCTTCAGCGACATGGTGAAAGCGCGCTCCACGGGCGGGCCGCTCACGCCGCCTCGCTTATCGAGCACCAGACCAACCGGCCCATTGAAGCCATCGAATTCCGGCAGCACCGCGGTTTCACCGGGCGCAGGCTCCAGCACGATTACAGGCATTGCGTGCAGGAGCGTTGAGAGCGGACCGACAAGCTTCCATCGTTCATCGTCAGCCTTGCCGGGGGAATGCACCTCCAGCATGCTGCGGCCCAGCATAGCGGCAATGGCTGCCAGTAAAGTCCTGCGTCCGTTGTGTTGCGGACCGCGCACGACCAGGGTTTTGACTTCTCCGGATACAAACAACGGCGGCAGCGCAGCCGCCTGGCGCGCGACTTCAGGCGGCAAGGTGAGTTCGCTGAGTTGCGGCAGTTCCTCCATCGCTCGATAGCGCGCCCATGATCCAAACTTTGCCGGACGCTCGCCGCGTATCGCGTCCCACAATGGAGTGGGAACCTGCAATGCGCGCCCGGAGCGTGGGACATCCGCGTTAGTGACCTGCATCAATCCGATTTCCTGCATGCGCCGGATGCTGGAGCGCACAACGTTTTCCGGGCCAAACCAGGAATGCAACAAGCCCTGCGTGGGACGCGGCTGGTTGGTGATTCCCTGCAGATACTCAAACATGAATCCGAAGCGGGCGTCCTCTTCCACCAACCCAATCGTCATCAGCAATGCGAGCGCTGTTTCATCAAGCTCGGCAGCTTCACACAGAGCGCGCAATGGCAAATGGTGTTGAATGGCCAGTTCCCACTCGGCAAGGGCATTCGTCCACCAGGCGCAGGCATCGGCCAAGGACTTGCCAGCCAGGCCGCGCTCGGCAAGTTCGTTGTTGTATCCGGCAAGAAACGGAAACTGGGAGAATGCCGCGTCAAACGATCCCAGGGAACGGCCCACCTGCTGAATGGCATTCAACACGGCACGATAAAAACACAGCTTGAAGTGGTTCGCCGGCGTTGGCCGGAGATCGGAAAATGGGTTTGCGCGCCCCTGCATATCTTCAGGGACGGAAGAGCACGAGCCGGGCCAAACTCAATTTGCCCGCAACGCATTCATTTTCAAGCGGTAAACCTGTCCAGTTCAGGCTATGTAACAGGCCTGGATGTTACGTTGTTACGTATGAAAAACGGGGGATCACGCCGTGGGGATGGAGTACTTGACCATCTTGCGATAGAGCGTCATGCGCGAGCAGCACAGGATTTCTGCTGCTTTGTTGCGGTTCCAGTCAGCGGAGGTAAGCGCGCCGATGATTCTGGAGCGCTCATCACCATACGCCGGGTTGGAAGAACGCACGGAATGCTTCACATGCGACGGCAGATCGGCCACTCCCACGGAGCGCGAGGACGAAAGCACCATCATCGATTCAAGTATGTTGCGCAGCTCGCGGACGTTTCCCGGCCAGTGGTAGGCCTGCAGTCTCCGGACTAAATCATCTTCAATGCGGCGCACCGGCCCCTGGTGGCGCTGCTGAAGATCGCGCATCGTGTGTTCCACCAGCTCAGGGATGTCTTCCAGCCGTTCCCGCAGCGGCGGCAATGCCAGACGCACCACGTTCAAACGGAAATAAAGATCTTCACGAAACTTTTTGTCTTTGGTCAGGGTTTCCAGGTCCTGATTCGTGGCCGCCAGCAGCCGCACCTGGACCGGTGTGTCCTGATTGCTGCCCAGCCGCTGGACTACGCGGCTCTCAACGGCGCGCAGTATTTTGGCCTGCGCCACAAGAGACATATCGCCGATCTCATCAAGGAATAGAGTCCCTCCGGAAGCATGTTGCAGCTTGCCCTCGCGGGCCACGTCAGCTCCGGTGAACGCGCCGCGCTCGTGGCCGAAGAGTTCGCTTTCAAGCAGCGTGTCCGGCACCGCAGCGCAGTTGATGGCCACAAACGGACGCGCGCTGCGCCGGCTGTTTCTGTGGATCAACTGCGCCACCAGTTCTTTCCCGGTACCGGTTTCACCCGTGATCAGGACGCTTACATCAGCCGAGGCAATGCGGGCAATCTGGCCCCTGATCTGCTGCATTCGCGCACCAGCGCCGGCGAGCCGTTGCCCATCAATCAGGTCACGACCATGGGCACATGGCTGCTCCCGTCCCGGACACCTTGCGGTGAGAGAGCGCAGGGTGGCCACGATCTTTTCACGCGGG
>DATBCN010000177.1:0-2476 GCA_036270475.1 Candidatus Angelobacter sp.
CGCGGCGCGCCTGACCATCGATGTGGCGGCCGGCGATCGTTTCCTCATTGATCTGGACCGCAAGGCCACCAGTGATTGGCTGACCACGGCCAATCCGGTGCTCGATTACGCGAATGCCTTGGTGCCCAGCCGCCAGCCCTCAAGTGCCGCCTCCGCCCAGGGGAACTGGCAGGAGCATGTGGATGGCAAATCAAATTTTGCGCCTCCCATCCTGCCGCTGGCGCCCGCCAAATTTACCGGAAGCCTGTACATCACCAGCGGGCACAACGCCCTGCCTGAATGCACGAATTTCAGCGCGTCGCTGGAAGACTCAACCGGGAGTTACGTGCAAACCGTTGCACCGAACGGCGCTGGAACAAGCGCTGGCATGCTGGGATACATGTTCTGGGCGGCGGAGTGCCCGTCAACGCGCAACACCTGTACCACGCCGCCGAACAGTTGCCAGGCAGGAGTGGGAGCAGGCGCAAGGTTCTATAACATTCCGTTGCCGATGCCGCCGCTGCGGCAGCAGTAATCATAAAGAGATTTTTTGTCGCGCACCGGCTTTTCGGATCGCGCTTTAAGACGCCATGGACGCCAAGTTTCTTCCGGCCGGAGGCCTGTCTTTGCCAGAAGCGCAAGGATGAGCGTCCGGCTTTTTTCATAAAGGGACGGCCCTGCATTTCAGTCCCGGTAAAAAAATTAAGAACGAGCTTATCCGACGGAGTGCCGAATCGGGAAAAGCCGGTGATATTCTTTGCTCCTTATGAAGAAAAATTTTCGTGAGTCTCTCTTCCTCTAGTACTATTTACGCCAGTCGATTTGAACGACTTCGTTATAGGGTTCAAGAGCCGCTCCACCGATCGTTTCAGTTCGAAAAAACTCAGGCCGATTTCCGACGGCAAAAAACAAGGGATCCGTAATGGGAACACTGTTCGGTAAAGAACGATCATCCCGCACTTTCTACTGGTTGGATTTTTTGGTCCAAAATATTTGTCGAGCTGACTGATCATGGTCCGCAATGTCCGCTGTTTTCCTTTATCTGGCTTCAACTATTCCTAATTCAATCAAGCGAAGCACGTTCGTTTGAACGCCAAGGAGCAAAAAGAATGTCCCGATTGTTGCGCGGTTCAGCGTTGTTGCTGTTTCTCTTTTTGATTTCTGCAGCCCTGCCCACCATGGCGCAGGTTTCACAATCCGGTAGTCCCAATGGCAGCGCGGATGCACAAGCGGCGCCGGCAGGAAGCCTGGTCGCACAGCCTGCAACACCCTTCCGTCACGGCGTTCCGTGGCGCGATCCCAACACGAACGGCACAATCGTAGGTTTCGCCGCGCCTGCCGGCGCTCACCTGACGTATCGCGGTGGGCCGATCATTTCCAACGTCCAAGTCGTCCAGGTGCTATACGGAAGCGGCTCCTACAATGCGCAAGTTGCCGGGACCACCTCGCCTACCATGGGCAACTTCTTCAGCGACATCACCAGCACGGGATTGATCAGCCTGATGCAACAGTACAACACCAACATCTCGGGAGGCACCAATCAGATTTTCGGGAATGGTACGTTCGGCGGACTGTTCCAGATTGTTCCGTCAGCGGCCAATAACGGCTCCACCATTGATGATTCGAATATTCAGGCCGAACTTCTGGCCCAGATCAACGCCGGACACCTGCCGGCGCCGGTCCTTGACGCCGCGGGCAATGCAAACACGGTTTACTTCTTTTACTTTCCCCCGGGAAAAACGATCACGCAGGGCGGATCTTCAAGCTGCGTGGGCGGCGGTTTCTGCGCTTATCACGGCACCACCAATAGCCTGATCAACGGCCAGCATGTTCTCTACGGCGTAATGCCAGACATGCAGGCAGGCAGCGGATGCGCGACAGGTTGCGGAACATCGTCCGTATTCGGGAATTATACTTCGGTAACCAGCCACGAACTGGTGGAAGCCATGACGGATGCGCAAGTCGGCATCGCCACGGTCATCGGCCCTCCGCTCGCATGGTATGACGCCACAAACGGCGAAATTGGCGATATCTGCAACGGCCAGCAGGCTTCCTACGTCGCCAACGGCACCACGTACACCATCCAGTTGGAATTTTCCAATTCCGCGAATAATTGCGTTACTTTCCCGGCAGCGGCTCCCTCGCCAAACTTCTCGCTGTCAGCTTCACCCACCAGCGTAAGCGTGACCCAGGGCAGCAATGCCAGCAGCACGATTACCGTCACGCCTTCCGGCGGCTTCACCGGCAGCGTGAACCTTTCCACGTCTGCTCTGCCCTCTGGCGTTACCGCCAGCTTTGGCACCAACCCAACCACTGGAAGCAGCGTGCTGACCTTTACCGCCAGCGCAACCGCAACCACTGGGACTTCCACCGTGACAGTGACGGGGACCTCCGGCACATTGACGCATACCGCTTCGATTTCTCTTACGGTAAGCGCAACAGCCACGCCAAACTTCTCGCTGTCAGCTTCGCCCTCCAGCGTGAGCGTGACTCAGGG